>JAGVCY010000094.1 GCA_020058965.1 Candidatus Omnitrophota bacterium
CCGTCGAAGATAAGTCGCGCCGGCTCCCTGTCCGGCCTCGGCGGGGGCGCCTCGGCCTTCCAGAAGCGCTTCGAGGCGCACCTTCTCCGTTCTAGGGACTCCGCCTAGCTACGATAAAGAATTTGGGAGAGGAAAATATCCGTCTTTGATCACGATCTCTTGACCTTGCTGGGAGAGGATCAAACGCAGGAACTCCGCGGTCAGCTTGTCAAACGGCTGTCCGGGCTTCTTATTCACATAGATGTAAAGGAAGCGCGAAAGCGGATAAGTGCCGCCGAGCACATTCTCATAATTGGCCTCGTACGCCACACCGTCATCACCCGCAAGCGGCACGGCCTTCACGCCCGAAGTCAGGTAACCGATACCGGAGTAGCCGACACCAGCCGCGTCGGACGAAATGCCCTGAACAACTGCGGAGGAACCCGGCTGCTCCTTGACGGAGGACTTGTAGTCGCCGTTCTTGAGCGCGAATTCCTTGAAGAACCCGTAAGTACCTGAAGCGCTGTTACGACCGTAGATCGAGAGCGCCTGACTGCCTAGCGCACTCACACCGACATTGCCCCAGTTATTCGCGACCGCACCACCGCGCTTGCGGGTGGACGAAAAGATCGAGTCCACCTGTTTCATCGCGAGTGATTCGACGGGATTGTCCTTGTGGACGAACACGGCCAGCGCGTCCAGAGCCACGCGAAATTGGACGGGACGGTAGCCATACTTTTTCTCGAACGCGTCGATCTCGGTCGGCTTCATTTCGCGGCTCATGGGTCCGAGCTGGGCCGTGCCCTCGATGAGCGCGGGAGGCGCGGTCGAGGAACCCTTGCCCTCGATCTGGATGTTCACATTGGGGTAGAACTCTTTGAACTTTTCCGCCCACATAGTCATGAGGTTATTCAGGGTGTCCGAACCGATCGAGTTGAGGTTACCTGACACGCCCGAAACGGGCGTGTAGACTTCGAGAGTGCGATCGACTTCGACGGTCGTCGCCAAAGCGGGTCCGGCCGCGAGGGCCAGAACCGCGAACGCTCCGGCGGTTTTTTTGAAGAAGTTCATGATTTTTTCCTTATGTCTTTATCGGGTTGCGATTAGAACTTATAAACCAGGTCGGCCTGCGTGCGCAAGATTTCATTATCATCACCGAATACATCCAGGTCAGATAATGCGAAGTAATCCACACGGGTCGGGTCGATCTTTTCGACCAACCAGGCGGTCAGGTTGAGTTCGATGTTCTTGTGGATCATGTACTTGTAGGAAAGCTTATGACCCTGATTGTTCGAACCGCCTTGTCCGAGATCTGACTCGGAAAACGCACCGTTCACCGCATTGGCTTCGATGTAGTAATACTCGTAGCCAAACTCCGAGGTCCCGGCGTCCTTGGCCTTTCCGATCGTAGAACCGATCGAAAACGCCATATCCTGATCTTCTCGGGGATTGTTCTTCGAGTCCTCGTCATACGAAGCGCCATTTAGAGAAGTGTAGTCCTGCGCCGCGGTGTTGTGGGCAACATCGCCGTAGATCCTGACATTCTGTGTCCCCAGCGCCGGAATGGTGGCGAGGAAATTAACAGACGCGTAGTAGTTGATAATCTTCAAGTCCTCGAGTTCGCGGTCGTTGCCGCCGAGCGCGTTCGGCAGCGCACTGCCGCCACCCTTGACGAAGCCGATGTAATCCTGCCAGTCATAGTAGGTCACATGGAAATCGGCCTTGTGGTCCTTGGCCCACTCATGGGTCACGCCAATACCGTAAGCCATCATTTCCTGGTCGCCGGGCGAGAAATCAGAATCCTCGTCTACGACGAACTGCCCGAGCAACAGGTTCAAGTCCGTGTAACCCATGTCGGTCTTGGCCAAGTTAAAGTCGATCTTCTCGTAGATACCTTCGGGATTCACATCGCCATCCCAGATGATCGAGGTGGAGGTCTTCGCGAACGGATTGTTCACCTTGCCCGCGCCGATCTCGACCAGCTTCGTGCTGGGTAAAAGACCTTTGAGCCGCTTGGTGGGAGTCCAGGTCGCGTAAGCCTGATCAAGGAAGATGCTCTTCAAGCCGAATTCATCGGTCAGAGTCTGATTGGTCGAAGTCGCGTCGCTGGCAGTGCCGGTAGCGATCCGGAATCCTGCCTTCCATTCTTCATCGAACTGTTTTTCGACACCCCAACGCAGGCGGACCCGATAGCGATTGCGGTCGGCGGCATCCTCATCCTCGCGGTTGAACGCCTCGTAGCGGAGACGGGCGTCGCCTTTTTGCGTCAGACCTTCCAGCCATGGGTTCGATTCTTCTCGGTGCTTGATATAGGAGGTTTTTTCGGCCATCTCAATGTCGCCGCGCATCGTCTCGGCTTCCAGACGGGTCAAAAGACCCTTCTGCGCGAGTTTTTCGATCAGCACATCGACTTCCGACGCGCTTGCAGGTCCGGCGACAATCGCCGATCCAAAAAATGCAGCCAGCATCGAGAAACCCATCAGGGCCTTCCGTGTCCAGCCGGAGCTCAACTTCTTCATCACGATCCTCCGAGTTTACGGTTGGTTCAAACACTTAAAAGCCTGACTGAGTCGCGCTTGCGAAGCGGCTTTCTAACGGGGATAGTCTAGCGAAAAGGTGTTATGGGAGTTCGAGGAGGGTGTAAGGTTTATGTAAACAAAATGGTGCTGTGAGAAGGCGACGACAAGGGCTATGACAGATCTGTCAGAGGCAGGGTGAAGAAAAAAACGGAGCCGCGATCGACGCCTGGGCTGGTGACCCCGACGGATCCGCCGTGCTGATCGACAATGTGCTTTACGATCGAAAGTCCCAGTCCCGTTCCGCCCATTTCGCGCGACCGGGCGGGATCCACGCGGTAAAACCGCTCAAAGACTCGCGTGAGTGATCCCTCCGGAATACCGGGCCCGTTATCCTGAACTTCCACGCGCACCGCGCCTTCGGCGGCCTTGGATCGGACCTCGATCGATCCTCCTTCGGGCGTAAACTTCACGGCATTTTCGAGTAAATTCACCAAAACCTGCTCGATCGCGCCAGGGTCGCCCAAGGCTTTGGATCCTCCGATGGGAATCGTGTTGGTGATGGTCAGTTTTTTTTGGACGATCTGAGATTCCAAGCCCGACAAAACACGGCCGGTTATTTGACCGAGGTCGATCGGCTCGCGCCGCTCAGGCCGCTCCTGCGATTCGATGCGGGACAAATCCAACAAATCATGTATTAAACGGGACAATCGACGCGAATCCTCCTCCATCATCCCCAAAAATCGACGCGTATGCTCCGGTTTTTGCCAAGCTCCGGCAAGCAGGGTTTCGATAAAACCTTGAAGTGAGGTCAAAGGCGTCTTCAGCTCATGCGACACATTCGCCACAAATTCCCTGCGCACATTTTCGAGCCGATGAATTTCGGTGACATCATGAAAAACCAAAACCGCCTGCCGCTCCCCCGACGCGACCCGATACGGCACCGCGTTCACGCGCAAAAATATCTCTTCCGGCTTAAAAAACCGAATCTCGCGTGAGCCGCCACGGTTGGATGCCAGCGCCTCATCGACCAGGGCTTCCAGATCAGCGTTGCGGGCGATCTGCAGCAAGCTGTGCCCTGTGGCGCGCTCAACCGCGATCCCCAAAATACGGCTCGCCGCCGAATTGATCAGCAGGATGTTCTTATCCTCTCCGATCACCAAGAGCCCCTCCTGCATACTTTCGAGCATCGCGGTCAAACGGATTTTTTCTCTTTCCAACTGACTCACTCGCTCCTCGAGGTCGCGGGCCATTCCGCTCACATGACGGTTCAGTTGTGAGAACTCATCAGACGTCCTTTTGATTTCGGAGCCTTGCTTAGATAAACCCACCTCTGAGAGTCGATCGAGCCGGCTCTGATATCGCTTCCCCTGAACGACTGCCGCAAATATTACGATAGCCGCCAACACCAGAGCCGCTAAAAAAAATCTCAACTGAGTTCCTGCCGGTAATGCTTCAGTTATAGCTTCTTTAGTAATTTCGTTA
>JAGVCY010000133.1 GCA_020058965.1 Candidatus Omnitrophota bacterium
CGCTTCAGCACTGCTTCATTTTCAGCCGACATCCCAACCAGCGGCATCCGCAACTCGCCCGTGTCGCGGCGCGCCACGCGCATGGCTGTTTTGACGGGGATGGGGTTCGTTTCGATAAAAAGTGCCTTGCAGAGCGGCTGCATCGCGTAATGCAGCTTCCGCGCCTCGTCGATATCTCCGTCAAAAAACGCACGCACCAGCCGCGCCAGGTGCGAGGGGTACAAATTAGCAAAAACCGAAATCACACCCTTGGCCCCGAGCGCCAAAAGCGGCAGCGTCAGAGAGTCGTCGCCCGACAAAACGGCCAGTTGGGTGCGCGCCATGATTTCGGACGCCATGTCCATACTGCCGGTCGCCTCCTTCACCCCCACAATGAGATCGATCTTGGAGAGGTCCGCGATCGTTGATGCGGTAAGACCCGCACCGCAGCGGCCTGGGATGTTGTACAGCACGATCGGCAAACCGGCGGATTTGGCGATGGCCTTAAAATGTTCGTACATGCCTTTTTGAGTGGGTTTGTTGTAATACGGCACGACACTCAGCGATGCCTGCGCTCCCGCCTTGCGGGCAAACCGCGTCAGCTCGATCGCTTCGTCCGTGCTGTTGGAGCCGGTGCCCGCGATGACAGGAACGCGCCCGGCGGAGGTCTCGACCGTGACCGCAATGACATCTTTATGCTCGGAATGCGAAAGCGTCGGTGATTCCCCCGTCGTTCCGCAGGGTATGAGCGCGCTGGTGCCGCCCTTGATCTGATCTTCGATCTGACGGCGCAAAGCCGCCAGATCCACTTTTCCTTTTTTGAACGGCGTGATGATCGCCGTCATGGAACCTGATAAATTTATCATAGCGCGATAACTCCCTTCTTCAGGCACCGGACGGCACCCTCCAGATTCACATTTTTAAAACCCGTTTTTTGAATATCAAAATAAATCTTGAGTTCATCGCCCGATTCGACCTTGACGGTGACCGGCGAGGCAAAACCGTATTTTTTGGCGGCGACCAGCGCGCAGGCGGCGGATCCGGTTCCACAGGACTGAGTTTCGGCTTCAACCCCGCGCTCATAAACCCGAACTCGTATCTTGCCCGGCTCGATCACCGCAAAAAAAGACGCGTTCGTACCCGCCGCCCCGAACCGTTCATGGTGCCGGATCTCATTTCCGAGCTGATGAATATTCACGGCGTTCAAATCTTTAAACTCCGTGACGCAATGCGGCACGCCGGTATTCACGAAGTAAACATCCTTCATCGCGCCGGCAGCATCGAATCCGTCCAGTAACTTAAAGTCCTGGGGATCCGTCAGACGGACCCGGGCCACATCTCCGTCCACATGCGCTTCAAGCACCCCCGCCAGCGTCTCGATCAAAAAGTCAGCCGGTAATTTCATTTGCTGGTGCGCCCAATGAGCGGCGGCCCGCGACCCGTTCCCGCACATACTGGCCTCGCTTCCGTCGCGGTTGATGATCCTCATGCGCAAATCCGCTTTTTCGGACGCTTCCACCAACAGCATGCCGTCCACGCCCAATCGCCCGCATAACTCACGGGCCGTCTGAGCCGCCTGAGGCAGATCGTACTCACGGTTGTCCAGAAGCACAAAAGTGTTTCCGGTGGCCGAGTACTGCGAAAAACGCACCTGATCGATTTTAAACATCGAGTATCGATTCTCCGCGCACCAAGTCCGCAAAGGTTTCTCTTTTGCGGGCCACGGCAAACTTGGACCCGCGCACCACCACTTCCGCGACTCGGGGCCTGGAATTATAATTGGATGCCATCACATACCCATAGGCCCCTGCGGACATCACGGCCAGCAAATCCCCTTGAATCAAGCGGGGCAGCTTGCGCCCCTTGCCCAAAAAGTCGCCCGACTCGCAAATAGGACCAACAATGTCCACGCCGGATATGATCTTGGCTTTTTTCTTGGCCACCACCGGAACGATCTCGTGATAAGCGCCGTAAATCGACGGGCGGATTAAGTCGTTCATGCCCGCGTCAACGATCGCAAAAGTCTTGGTGGGCGAACTCTTCCAGTACAGGACTCGGGTCGCCAGGATCCCGCTGTTCCCGGATACGAACCGGCCGGGCTCTAAAATGATCCGCACGCCGAGTTTTTTGAGGACCGGCAAAACAGCCGCGGCATATTGCTCCGCCGTCTGAGGCTGCTCGTTGGAATAAATGATGCCAAGTCCGCCGCCGATATTCAGCACTTCGATCGGAACCCCCGCGCGCCGCAAACGATTCACAAAATCCGACGCGCGGCGGATCGCTTTCACAAAAGGCGTACTCACGGTGATCTGAGAACCGATGTGCAGATGGACGCCGTTAAACTTAAGGTACGGGTACTTGAACGCTTCGACGTAAAGCCGGAACGCCGTCTCCATGTCGATGCCAAATTTATTACCCTTGGATCCGGTGGTGATGTAATGATGCGTCTTGGGCTGAACATCCGGATTGATCCTGAGTGAAATATTCTGACGGCGGTTCAAGCGGCGCGCCACGCGGTTGATGGCTTCCAACTCGTCCTCCGACTCCACATTGAACGACAAAATCCCCGCCCGGACGGCGGCCGTGATCTCTTCTTCGGTTTTGCCGACCGACGCGAACACGATTTTTTTAGGATCCGCTCCGGCCTTGAGCGCCTTAAACAGCTCTCCCCCGGACACGATGTCCAGCCCCGAACCGGCCTTCGTCAGCGTCTTCAAGACCGTCAGATTTGAATTGGACTTCACCGAAAAACAGATCAGGCAGTCGATCGAAGCGAAGGCGCGTTTGATCTTCAAAAAATGATCTAAAAAAGTTCCCAGGCTGTAGATATAAACCGGTGAGCCGACCTTCTTCACGATCTTGCGGACCGCGACATTTTCGGCATACAGTTCGTTATTTTTAAATTTAAAAAAATGCATTTAATATTTTCTCCCACCGGGCGATTTGCCGGGCCACTTCCGAGGGGCGTGTGCTGCCCGTCGTGCGTTTACGGTTAACGGAAAGCGCCGGATCCAACACGGTTTTCCAATTTTTTACTTGTGAACCCAAAATAAGCGCCGCCTGAGCGGACGGCACCTCACGGAGGGAGCCGCCCGCCGCTTCCGCCGCCTGCACGAGCTTCCCGACCCGTTCATGCGCGTCACGAAACGGGACCCCGGCAGTCACCAGCGCTTCCGCCAGATCGGTCGCCGCCAACTGATCGTTCGCGATCGAGCGATGCGCTCGGTCCGCCCGAACCTTCGTGCCTTTGAACAAAACGGCGAAGATCGGCAGCATTTCCTCCACAAGCCCGAAGGATCGGAACAACGGCTCCTTATCCCATTGAAGATCCCGGTTGTAGGAGCTGGGAAGACCCTTCTGCAAAGTAAAAAGCGCCGTGCAATTGCCGATGAGGATGGAGCTCGCGCCGCGGGCAAGTTCCAAAAAGTCGGCGTTTTTCTTTTGCGGCATCATCGAACTGCCGGTGCAAAGTTCTTCCGGTAAATTGAGCCAACCCATCTCTTCGATCTGCAAAATCATAAAATCTTCCGCGATGCGCGAAAAATTAACCCCCAAATGGGCGAGCGCGTAAACGGTCTCGGACACAAAGTCGCGGGATCCGACAGCGTCCAAGCTGTTCGGACTCACCGACGCAAAGCCCAGTTCGCGCCGAACCGCTTCCCGGTCGATCGCCAATCCCGTTCCCGCCAGCGCGCCGGAACCCAATGTCAAAATATCGAGCCGCTTCCGCGTATCCGCCAAAACGGTCTTGGACCGCTCGAGCGCTTCCACATAGCACAGCAACCAATGCGACCAAAGAATCGGCATCGCTTTTTGCAAATGCGTCATCCCCGCGACCACAATACCCTGATGTGCCTTGGCGGAGCGGACGATGACGGCTTGAAGCCGCGAAATCTCGTTTTCAACCGCAAGCAAATGAGTTTTGCAGTACAACCGCGTAGCCACATTCACCTGATCATTGCGGGAGCGGCCGGCGTGAAGCCGCTTGGCGTCTTCCCCCACCCGCCGAACCAACTCGGCCTCAACTAACGAATGGATGTCTTCAATGTCGCGGCGGCCAAAAGACCCCGCCAGTTTCGGCAAGTCCTTCCGGATTCCATCCAACGCCCGTACGATACGGCCGGCCGATGCGCGGCTGATCACGCCGGCCCGGCCGAGCGCGGCGGCATGCGCCTTGGAGGCCTGAAGATCAAACGGCGCCAAAGCGCAATCCACTCCAAGACTCGAGCTGAACCGCTCAAATCCCGGATGTGTCCGCTTTTTAAACCGCCCGCCCCAGAGTTTTTTTGCCATAGGAGATCGTTATTTTTTCCGTCCTAACGCTTGTCCCTGCCCTTTAAAGGGAAGCGCGGTGATGTCGATGAAGCCCTTGGCAAGCTTATGATCGAAGCTGTCCTTGGCCGTGTAGGTCGCCAACTTTTCCTCATACAAACTGAACGGTGACTTCCGGCCGGTCACGACCGCGGCGCCCTTGCGCAACTCGACTCGCACGGTTCCGGTGACGCGTTTTTGCGTTTCATTGATGAACGCGTCCAGACTCTGCTTTAAATCCACGAACCAGAACCCTTCGTAGATCATCCGCGCATACCGTCCGGCGATCTCGTCCTTAAATTGCGTCGTCAAACGATCCAGGGTAATAGATTCAAGATCCCGGTGCGCCGCGAGCAAGATCGCCGCCGCGGGCGCTTCATAAATTTCGCGAGACTTGATGCCGACGAAACGGTTCTCGACCATGTCGGTCCTGCCGATGCCGTAAATAGCGCCCTTGGCGTTAAGCGCCGCGATGAGCGCCTGACCCTCCATTTTGCGGCCGTTCAGACCGGTCGGAATGCCGTTGGTGAAGTCGATCGTGATCGATTCACCTTTAGGGTTGGCCTTTTCGGAACCCTTGGTCCAGATGTAGCAATCGGCCGGAGGTGCTTGCCAGGGGTCTTCCAAAATTCCGGACTCAATGCTGACACCCCACAGATTCTTGTCGGTCGAATATGGGCTCTTCTTACTGACATCGATCGGGATGCCGCGCTTTTTGGCATACTGAATTTCCTCATCGCGCGACTTCATCTCCCAGATACGGAGCGGTGCGATGATTTCTAGCGCCGGGTCCAGGATCTGCACGCTCATCTCGATGCGCACCTGATCATTTCCCTTGCCGGTGCAGCCGTGCGCCACGGCGGTCGCGCCCTCTTCATGGGCGACTTTGACCAGCTCCTTGGCGATCAGCGGCCGCGAAAGCGATGTCGCCAGACAGTAGCGCCCCTCATACCAGGCGTTTGCCTTCAGCGACGGCCAGATATAATCGGTTACGAATTCGTCTTTGAGGTCCCGCACGACGATCTTCTTCGCGCCGGCGATTTTTCCACGCGCGACGGCTGGACGGACATCCTGCCCCTGACCGACATCGGCCATGAAGCAAACCACTTCATAGCCCCGATCCATGAACCAGGGAATGCAGACCGAGGTATCCAAACCGCCCGAATATGCGAGAACGACCTTCTTTTTCATTTAAGCAGAATCCTTCCTTTAAAAGTATGTGTTGTAAAAATAGTTAGCGCTTTTTCTTTTTATTTAAAAGAAACGACAAGAGCGCTTTTTGAACATGCATCTTGTTGTGTGCCTGCTCAAACACGATCGACAGCGGCCCCTCGATCACCTCATCCGTGATCTCCTCGCCGCGATGCGCGGGCAGACAATGCATGACGAGCGCGTCGGGCAATGCCTTCGACACAATGGTCTGATTGACCTGAAAGGACTGAAAGTCGCGTAAGCGCTGTTCCTTTTGGCGTTCCTGACCCATGCTCACCCACACATCCGTGTAGATCACATGCGCATTTTTAAGCGAAGCGAACGGACTGTTGGACATCGCAAATTTGGCGCCGCTGTCCTTTGAAAGAACCTTGATATCTTTCATCAACTCCTCCGTCGGCTCGTAGCCGCGAGGCGTCACGATCGACAGATTTGCGCCGCAGATCGCCGCGCCATACAGCATCGAGATCAGAACATTGTTGCTGTCGCCGATGTAGGTGATGTTGATGCCCTTCAACTTGCCGTATTTGGCGTAGATCGTATAGAAATCCGAGAGGATCTGGCACGGATGTTCGATATCCGACAAACCATTGATCACGGGGACCGACGAGAACTTGGCGAACTCCTCAGCGGTCGCGTGCGCATGCGTGCGCAAAACAATACCGTTGAAGTACCCGGCCAGCGTGCGCGCCACATCCCGAATGGGCTCTCGAGTTCCCATCTGTATCTCCTGGTCCGACAGGTAAATCGCCTGGCCGCCCAATTGCGCCATGCCCACTTCGAAGGACACGCGGGTGCGGCTTGAGGGCTTTTGGAACAAAAGACCCAGCGTCTTGCCGCGCAGCGCGGTGACGAAGCGGTCGGGCGTCTTTTTCATCGCGTCGGTGAGCTTAAAAAGCTGAGTCATGTCATCATGATTCAGACCTTTAAGCGACAAAAGGTCTTTATCCGCAAACGGGCCCTTGGGCTTTACGACCCGCGTTGAGGCCGAGTGCTTGGCGGATTTTTTTGCGTGATCGCGTGATTTCTTGGACTTAGTGGACATTTTTACTCCCGATGTTTAATTGCGCCCTGCGCCATCTGCGCGAGGGCCCGGTCCAGCGCCGCGAGCAAGCGATCCGTCTCTGCCGTTTTCACGGTGAGCGGCGGCGCCAAACGCACGACCAGGTCCTGGGTGACATTGATCAAAATTGCCTCTTTGAAGCAAAAATCATAAATTGGCTTCGCCGGAACCCTGAGTTCCATCGCGACGAGCAAACCCCGTCCGCGCACATCGCTGACGAGCGTCGGGTATTTGTCCTTGAGACGGCTCAAACCCTTCAAAAGGTACGCGCCCATTTTGCGAACCCGCGGCAGAATATTTTCTTTCTCGATCGCGTCGACCGCCGCCAGCGCCGCCGCGCAGGCCAGAGGACTGCCGCCGAAGGTGCTCGCGTGCATTCCCGGCTTAAACACATCCTGGACCTTGCGGCCCGCGACCAATGCGCCCACCGGAAATCCGCCTCCGAGCGATTTGGCCAGCGTCATAATGTCCGGAACAACGCCGGAATGTTTAAACCCAAACCACTCCCCGGTGCGCCCGAACCCCGTCTGAACCTCGTCCGCGATGAGCAGAATATCCCGCTGGTCGCAGATGCGCCGCAATTCCTTCAAGTAAGCGGTCTCGGCGATATTCACGCCGCCCTCGCCCTGAACCGGTTCGAGCATCACCGCAATCGTTTTGGGATTGATCGCCTTTTTGAGCGACGCCATATCATTCAGCGAAACCATCTTAAATCCGCCCAAAAGCGGCAGCACGCCCTTTTGATATTTCAGCTGACCGGTGGCCGACATCGCTCCCATCGTCCGCCCGTGAAAAGACCGAAACATGGTCACGATTTCCGTCCGTTTAGACGCAAAGCCATAGGCCCTCGCCAGCTTGATCGCGGCCTCGACCGCTTCCGCGCCGGAGTTGCAAAAAAATACCTTCCCCGGAAACGCCCGCCGGATGATCGCCTCCGCGAGCGCGCCCTGTCCGGCGTGAAAAAAATTATTCGGCACATGAATCATCCGATCGGCCTGAGCGCGGATCGCGCCCGAAATCCTCGGATGACAATGCCCCAAGCTCGACACGGCCCAACCCGAAAAGTAATCCAAATACTTTTTTCCCGAATCGTCCCAAAGCCAGACATCCTTGCCGCGCGTGAACACCACCGGCTGTTTGGTGTAACAGCCGATAACGTACTTCGCGTACTGGTCCAGAATTTTTGCTTTATTCGGCTTGGCTTCGGTCATAGTCATCGTTTGACAATTTCGGTTCCGATACCCTTATCGGTAAAAATTTCGAGTAAAAGCGCGTGTTCGATCGTGCCGTTGATGATATGGGCTTTTTTAACGCCCCGGTCCATCGCTCGGAGGCAGGCCCGCACCTTCGGGATCATCCCGCCGCTGATCACGCCTTTTTGAATCAACTCTTCAGCCTCATTGATCTTGACCTGTGAGATCAGCGACTCCGGCCGCTTCACATCTTCCAGAATTCCATTCTTATCCGTCAGAAGCACGAACTTAAGCGCTTTGAGCTCCCGGGCGATTTCGGCCGCCGCGGTGTCGGCATTCACATTGTACGCATTGCCATCCTTGCCGACTCCGATTGGAGAAATCACGGGAATAATGTCGCTCGTCACGAGCTTTTCTAAGATCGAAACATTGCACTGCGTCACTTCGCCCACATACCCCAGATCCACCCCGTCGATCTCCGGGTGTTTCTTCGTCATGACCAAATGATCGTCCTTGCCCGAAAGCGAGATCGCGCTCGCCCCCAACGAAATGAGGTCCCGAACAATTTCGCGGTTCACCTCACTAAGAGCGTCGTCCACCACCGTCATCGTATCCTCATCGGTCACGCGCACACCGTTCATGAACACCGCTTTTTTTCCGATGGCTTCAAGCTTTTTGTTGATGAAAGGACCGCCTCCGTGAACCAGGATAGGCCGCATCCCGACAAAATTCATGAATACGATGTCCTGCAGCACTTCTTTGCGAAGCTTGTCATCCAGCATGGCCGACCCGCCGTATTTGATAACGACGATTTTTTCGAAGAAGCTCTGAATGTACGGCAGCGCTTCGATCAGCACATCCGCCTTGGCGATTAATTTTTCTATCACGATGGGTCCCTGGATCGACTGGTCCATGATTTATTTCCTAGGTCCGGTACGCCGAGTTGATTTTTACATACTGAGTCGAAAGGTCGCTCGTCCAAATGACCGCGTTCTTGGTTCCCAGACCCAAATCCACCGTGACGCGGATCTCTTCTTTGCGAAATATTTTAGCCAGCTGCGCTTCTTTTTGACGAACGCCCTGATCGCCTTTGAGAACGACATAAGGTCCGATCTTGATCTGAAGCCGTGAGGGGTCGATGACGACGGACGCGTAGCCGATGCTGGCCGCGATCCGGCCCCAGTTGGGGTCGCACCCGTACAGTGCGGTCTTCACCAGATTGGAGCAGCCGATCGACATCGCGACGGCACGGGCATCCTCGGCGGTTTTGGCGTTTTTGACCGCGATCTCAACAAATTTGGTCGCGCCCTCGGCATCATGGATCATCGCTTTGGCCATATCGATGCAAATATCTTCCAATGCGGCCAAAAAAATCCTGAACTCAGGCGTTTTTTCACGAATGATGGGGTTGCGGGCCTTGCCGTTGGCCAGCACAAGCACCATGTCATTGGTGGATTGGTCGCCGTCCACCGAAATCATGTTGAAGCTCCGTCCGACGGCGGTGTTCAGCGCGGACTTAAGCGCCGCCTCGCCGATCACGGCATCCGTCGTCACAAAGCACAACATGGTCGCGTGCTTTTGGCCGTTCGCGGTCATGTAGGGGTGCATCATCCCGGAGCCCTTCGAAATCGCGCCGATCCGGACGGTACGCCCGCCGACGCGGATCTTCAGGGCTTTTTCTTTGCAGACCAGATCGGTTGTTAAAATTGCCTGCGCCGCGTCCTCGCTGGCTTGCGGTCCCGTGCGAAGCCCGTCCGCCAACTCCTGCATCCCCTCGGTCACGCGGTCAATCGGCAGCCGTTGACCGATAACACCGGTCGACGCGGTCAAGATCATTGCGGGAGAAATTCCGAGCGCCTTGGCGGCCGATTCGGCCATCATCAAATTATGCCGCTTGCCGGAGGGGCCCGTAAGGCAGTTGGCATTTCCGGAATTCGCCATGATCGCCTGTGCTTGATTATTACGAAGCTGCTTCAAATTAAATTGCACACATGCGGCCTTCAGCTGATTGGTCGTAAAAACGCCCGCCGCCGCGCACGGAGAGTCCGAAGCGATGAGCATCAAATCACGCTTTTTGGATTTTTTTATTCCGCAAAATATGCCGTTGGCTTTAAAGCCCAACGGCGCGGTGATTCCGCCCTTCAAAAGTTCTTTCATGCCTGAGCGTCCCTCATTTTGTTTTAACGGCCTTTATCTCAGACCCGCGGTTTCATCAAAACCATACATCAGGTTCATGTTCTGAACCGCCTGGCCGCTCGCGCCCTTCTGCAGATTATCGATCGCCGACACGATCACGACGACCCCTGTGTCCTTGCGCACGCCCACGCCGATATGGCATTGATTGGTGCCGTTCACATTCCGAAGCTCCGGAAATTCACCATCCGGAAGGACTTTCACGAACGGTTCCTTCGCGTACCGCTGGGTATAAATTTCGCGCAAGCGCTCCGGAGCCACAGGAGCCGTCGGCGTCACATAAATCGTCGCCAAAATGCCGCGGTTGATCGGCAAAAGGTGCGGGATAAAAACAAATGGCTGCTCCGGGCTATTTGCCGCACTGCCAAAAGCGAGGCCCTGACGAATTTCGGCTTCGTGCTGATGACCCATGACCTTGTACGCCTTAAAACTCTCGGCAATTTCAGAAAAAAGAAGGGATTGGGATGCTTTGCGGCCGGCACCCGTCACACCGCTCTTTGCGTCAAGGATGCACGGAGCCGACCAGCGGATACCCGCCTCCAAGAGAGGAAGTAATCCCAATAACGAGGCAGTCGGGTAACACCCTGGATTCGCGACCAACTTGGCGCCCCGCAGATCCTTACGCCGATACTCGCTCAGCCCGTAAACCGCCTGACTCAAACGCGCCGAATCCGTGTGCTCAAATTGATAATATTGCGGATACCAAGCGGGATTTTTTAGCCGGTAATCCGCGCTCACATCGATCACGCTTTTACCGCGATCCAACAAAACAGGCGCAACCTGCATGGACGCAGAATGCGGCAGTGCCAAAAAAATGAGGTCACAGGCCCTGGCCGCGTCCTCCGCATCCATGACCCTGCAATCCAAATCAATTTTTCCTTCCAGATAGGGAAAAATAGATTGAATTTTGCAATGGCGATCTTCCCGCGCGGCGACATAGGTCACTTCCGCGTGGGGATGACGGATTAGAATTCTTAAAAGTTCTTCACCGCTGTAACCGGTGACGCCGGCGATGCCGACTTTCACCTTCTGCTGAAAAAAACGCATCTACTTCGTTGCTCGGGCGCTCATGTGGCTATCGCCACACCGCGCGCCCTCGCGCCTCGTATCTGCGATTTTTTGAGCAGAAGGTGTTTTTTCTAGTGTCATCTAAATTTTGCCTTTTCTAAAAAAGTTGCGCGCTATTTTATCACAAATTTGTAAATAAAAAACGGGCCGTAAAAGACCCGAAAGGAGGTGTTCTTTAAGTTAATTTAAACAAAATTCCCAAACCTAAAC
>JAGVCY010000193.1 GCA_020058965.1 Candidatus Omnitrophota bacterium
CTGGAAACTTCCTTAAAGCCCTCGGCGGTCGAGAGAACCAGCTCGATTTCTTGGCGCGAAAGGTCCTCAAGTCCGAGAAGATGTTTTTGGGTCCATAGAGTTTCGGAGTGAGCCGCGGATGGCACGGGGGTGCTGGGCGCGCTCATGCGGCCGCCTTCGGGCCAGAGCCGTGTTTGGAATCCGTGATCAGGTCGACGGTCACAAAATCAGAGCCATCGGTTTCCTTCATGTGCACATGCACAACTTCTTTGTCACTAGTGGGAATATTTTTGCCGACAAAGTCGGCCTTGATGGGCAGTTCGCGGTGGCCGCGGTCGATCAGAACGGCAAGCTGAATTGCTTTGGGGCGGCCGAAGTCCATGAGCGCGTTCATCGCCGAGCGCACCGTGCGGCCGGTGTAGAGCACATCGTCCACCAGCACCAGCACCGCGTCATCGACAGAAAAACCGATCACCGTCTCGCGCACGACCGGCCGCTCCGAGACCCGCGTCAGATCGTCCCGATAAAGATTGATGTCGAGGATGCCTAATTGAACTTTTGGGGCCGGAATTGGCAGGGCGGGTGAAGCGGCTTTGGCCGACAAAATTTCTTCCATCTTGGCCTGAATCCGCCGGGCCAAAAATTCCCCCCGCGTGCGTATCCCGATCAGCGCGGGCGGCTCGCCCGGGTTGCGCTCCAAGATCTCATGAGCCAACCTTGTGAGCGCGCGGTCCATATCAGCCGCCTGCATCGCCTGGCCGATCGTCGTCATGGCAAGCCGCAACTTCCCTGTTGCGGCACGCCGCGCGGCGCAGTGGAAAGCGCCGTAGCGGACAGAAAAAATCCTTCCCTTGTGGGGGAAGGTTCTAAGGTTTGAAGATATGGCTGTAGCATCGGGGTCTTCCTTTATCGGTCTCGCAGGACCGCGTTTAAAAGGTCTAAGTTGAGTGGGAGTTTACATGCTCAGCCATCCAAATGCAAGGGTCATATTTTTGATTGTCCAGCTAAGGTTCAGGCGTTGATTTCATTCCACTGCGACCCATCCACATCCCCGGCGGCAAATTGAGCGGCTTTAAGCGAGTTAATGTAGGTCGTATTGCCCGTCACGCTCGGTTTTCCGTTCAAAGTCACCGTATTCTTAGCGTAGATTACGCCATCCACTGTCGTGCCCGAGCTCCCTCCGCCGTTGCTGGTGTAAGTGCCCAGACAATAGACTGACCCGATAATTTTTGAGCTGCCGCTGACCGTAACGTTACCACCGGGAGAGCTGGGGTTGGTTGCGTAATTGCCCGCGACGACGACAAAACCACCGACCTTTTGTGTGCCGCTTAAAGTCAACGTACTTTCAATATACACGACATTCGGAACGCCCAAATTTCCGCCCGATGGTGCCGTGTAGTAAAAGCTTTGCGGTAAAGACGCGGCGGACGGTGCGGTGGCAAAATAATTTCCCTGGCTTTGGGCGATTTTTTTCATCGCTGCCATGTCGATCGCTGGTAGTGCATAGCTGGGGTTTGCTGCGGATGTTTTAGTTCCCGACACCCCGGGACAACTACTCGGAGAGCATGAAATGTTATTCCCCGCAAAGATATTTCCCGTAACCGTGTTCGCGGCGCCGTTAATGTTGATCGTTGTCGCCGAGAAGATCGCGTTATCAAACGCGAGGCCGATGGAAGTCGGCACCGAATCAATCGCCATCTGCACGGCCCTTTTCTGCTTGGGATTGGTGAAGTTGGGGATCGCCCCGTATCCCGTCACCAGTTTCTGGTTCGGATTGGCCGTGGCCGCGACATTAAAGTAATATTCTCCGCCGCCCAACGCGTATTTGGTCCCGTCATTGGCCACCGGCGTCGCCGAAAAATTGGCCGCCAGACTGACCTTGGATCTTTCGATCGCGGCTTCCGCCAGGTACAGCGCCTGATTCCCCTGAAGCGTGTTCCCCTGCCTTCTCGTACTAAATGACGACATTGCGGTGATCGATGTGAAAGTGACCGCCAGCACCGCGATGAAACTCATCATCACCGCCAGCACCATACCCTTTTTATTTTTTAATAGATACTTCATGGTTAATTCCTCAAGTAAATATCCTGAGTAACATTTGTTTTGTAAGTCACGCCCCTCACGACCCGCTGAAGGGTAAACGCCACTTTGATCACCCGGCCTGTCTGGGTAAATGTGAGGCCCGAAACTCCATCACCCAGCGAGATCGTGTCATTTAGAACCGCCGTGTCCGGATCCAGCATGACCATGTCATCGGTGATGGTCGCCGGAACACCGTCCACATCGCTCACATAGATCCGTACCGCGGTGTCATCCGCCGTGGAAGAAGTGTAGGTCGCGTTCTTATCAACGCTGTAATTGATGGAGGTGCCGCCGGCGCCGATCACGACGGAGGCGTTTCGGGCTTTGATAAGTCCATACAACCCCCGGTCGCCGCTTTCGATGCGGTTCATAGTCTTGAGCGCTTCCATATAAAGTTCCGACTTGGCTGAGGTCTTCATGTCATTTCTCATCACCGTGAGCACCGCCTTGAAGACGCCCGCCATCATCACCGTCATCAGCGCCACGACGACCATCAATTCCATCAGCGTGAAGCCCCGGCGGTTTTTAAAAATATCGGCGCGTGACCTCATAAATTAGCCACCATCGTTGTCATGCCGATTTGATGGTTAACATTCGTCTTGAGCGCGCGGCTTGTCCAGGTCACGCTCACCGCCACCGTTTTGGTCTGGTCGCCGTTATCCGTCACCGTCGTCGTGACCGTTCCAAAAATATCATCGGTGGCGACAACGGTCCCATTGTCGTTCAATAAGACATTGTTGGTTGTTCCGGAAACAACTGCCGCGTATGCCAATGCCTTTATGCCTTCGATCTTCGTCCTCGCGACTTCACCCGCTTGAAAAAAAATCATGCCCGCCCGGATCGATTGCTGCGTGGTCAGACTCGTATACATAAGGGATGTGATAACAAAAACCGATATCATGGACGTCACCATCACCTCGGCTAGCGAAAAACCTTTGTTGTTCAATCTCAATCGCATAAAGACCCTTCCCAAAAAAATACGACTCGCGGCCCAAATGATTCTGGCGCCTATGATATTTATACATTAGTTACTTATGGCTTTCAAGTACATGATATATTTAAAAAGTCTTATCATTTAATGTCTATTAACATGTTAATCGATATATATCTAGATTAGCCAAGTTCACATGAAGCAGTCTGCTCAGCTGTAAGCATTCATTCAGCAACTAAAAGCTGCAGATGCGAGGCGCGACAAGCGACGCGTAGTACTCCTACGCGAGCGCAGTCGCAACGAAGCAGATGCGGGTTTTTCAGCAGACTGCTAAGATTTGGGGGTGGGGTCGATGACTAGGACGAATTCGCCCTGGGGTTCGCGGGCTTCGAAGACTTTGCGGATTTCGCTGACGCGGCCGCGGAGCACTTCTTCGAATTTTTTGGTGAGTTCGCGGCCGACGACAATACGGACATCGCCGAGAACCGCTTCAATATCAGCGAGGGTGCGCTTGAGCTTGTAGAGTGATTCATAGATCACGACCGTGCAATCAAACGCCTTCCAAGTCTCGATCCGCCGCCGGCGGGCACCTTCCTTGGGCGGCAAAAATCCTTCAAACAAAAATCGGTCAGTCGGCAATCCCGAAATCGTCAACGCCATCACCGCCGCGCAAGGGCCGGGAACCGCTGTCACCAGAATCCCCGCCTGAACCGCCCCACGCACTAATAAAAATCCCGGATCCTGAATCGCCGGCGTCCCCGCATCGGTGATCAGCACCACATTTTTCCCATCCTGAAGCTGCTTAAGCGCCGACTCCGTCCGCGACCGCTCCTTACCCATGAACAACGCGCTCAGAGGTTTTGAAATCCCATGATGCGCAAGAAGACGCCCGCTATGCCGCGTATCCTCACACACGATCAGGTCCGCCGCCCTAAACGCCTCAACGGCCCTCGGACTCAAGTCCCCCATATTCCCAATGGGTGTCGCCACCAATGTCAAAACCCCCTTCATATTCATGAGTTGCCGCAGCCGGTGGCGGCAGAACTGTCTTCGCAGGGCTTTTGCGTTGCAAGGCGTCCCCGCCGCAGCAACGCAATGGAGTTCGCGCGCCTCGTCTTAGACAGCGCGCGAACGGCTCTGCCCGGCGAAGACAGTTC
>JAGVCY010000230.1 GCA_020058965.1 Candidatus Omnitrophota bacterium
CCGGGCTCGGCGGGGACGCCTCGCCCTCCCAGAAGTCCTCCGAAGACGGCCGCCGCGGTCCACGCGGAAACCAAATTTTATGATCAATAAAAAAGCGCTTGCCGTAAAGTTGGTCAGAACTCTTCGGGAGAGGGGGTTTGAGGCCTACTTCGTGGGCGGGTGTGTTAGGGACTTGGTGCTCAAACGGAAACCGTATGATTTTGATATTGCTTCGTCGGCGACACCGGATGAGATTGAGAAGATTTTTCCGAGGACGGTCGGGGTGGGGAAAGCATTTGGGGTGATGGTGGTGCGCGAGGGTGGGGAGTCGTTTGAAGTGGCGACTTTTCGAGAGGACTTTGAATATAGCGATGGGCGCAGACCCGGACGCGTCGCATTTTCTACGGCGAAGGCGGATGCGCTCAGGCGGGATTTTACGGTTAACGGGCTTTTTTATGATCCGGTGTCGCGGAAGATTTTGGATTGGGTCGGTGGGCAGGCGGATGCTCGGAAGAAGGTGATTCGGACGATCGGCAAGCCGTTGGATCGTTTCGGAGAAGACAAGTTGCGGATGCTGCGGGCGGTGCGGTTTGCGGCGAACCTTGGATTTAAGATCGAGCTGGCGACGCTGCGGGCGATTCGGAAGATGAGCGCTGAGATCAGCGCGGTCAGCGCGGAGCGGGTGAGGGACGAACTGGTTAAGCTGCTCACAGGACCGAACCCCGCCAAAGGCCTGGACTGGCTTGACGCTTCCGGACTGCTGCCCATTCTTCTTCCGGAGATCGATGCACTCAAGGGCTGCAAGCAATCCAAAGAACATCACCCGGAAGGGGATGTGTTCAAACACACGCGGCTGATGCTGAGCTTTTTAAAAAAACCCACGCCGGTTCTGGCACTCGGAGCGCTGCTGCACGATATCGGCAAGCCCAAAACCTCCAAAAAAGACAAGGCGGGTCGGATTCGGTTTAACGGTCACGACCTGGTTGGCGCAAGAATGGCGGATAAGGTCCTGACGCGGCTTAAGTTTTCAAACGAAATCAAGGAAGATGTCACGGCTTGCGTGGAATGGCATATGCAATTTAAAGACGCGCCCAAAATGAAGCCTTCGACGCTTAAAAGAATGATGCAGCGCCGGACTTTTTTAACCGAGCTTGACCAGCACCGCGCGGATTGTCTCGCCAGCCACGGAAAGCTCGGCATCTGGCGCTTTCTGAATAAAAAAATTAAGACACTTTCCAAGGAAGAAATCCGTCCCGAGCCATTTTTGCGCGGCCGCGATTTGATCGACCTTGGGATTCCCCCCGGCCCGCAAATGGGCCCTCTCCTCAAAGCCGCTGAAGAAAAACAACTCAACGGCGACTGGAAAACCAAAGCCGAAGCCCTCGCTTGGGCTCAAGACGCCTGGAAAAATCGCACAGCGCGCTAGTTTTGATACGCGCGAGCGGCTCCTCCCGAAGAAGTCAGATAATTCTGTCCACGAGGTAGTGATTTTGGTAATAATTGTTAAGTATTGACAATCTATTCAATATTTGCTATTTTTGTCTTGTAAATTTTTCAACAACACCATAGGAGTAGTTATGGCCGAACAGCAAAAAAGACCCCAGCGCACACAAATCATGACCTTGAAAGAAATCGCCAAATATCTCGGTGTGCACGAGATGACCGTTTACCGTCTTCTTAAGACCAAAAAGCTTCCCGGATTCAAGATCGGCGGTCAGTGGAGAACAAAGAAAGAAGTTCTTGATAACTGGCTACTGAAAGACATCGACCAGACTAAGAGATAGTAGAGAAGCAGGCTCCTCGATGGCTCCGGAGCGTAAGAATCTCCTTATAGTGGACGACGACCATGGCTTCCTTGACTTGCTCAAGGATGTCTTCAGACCCCACAACTTCAGCATCACTTGCGTTGATAAGCCGACGGATGCGGTCATGCAAAGCCGCAAAAAGCCGTTTGATGTGGTCCTCCTCGATTACCAATTGCCTCAGCTCAATGGCGATCAACTCATCGCCGTCCTTCAAGAAATCAACCCCAGAACGAGGTTTATTGTTTTGACCGGGATGGGCGGGGAGGAAATTGAAGACAAATTCAAGGGTCGAGGATACTTTGGTTTTTTTGAAAAAGGCCATATCGACATCCAAAAACTTCGCGACACCATTCTAGACGCTTTTAAGTCCTAGTTAGCGCTACCCACATCCAGCAGCTCTCACGCACCCGGCACTACTAATGTTTTGGCCTTTTTTATAGTATAAAAACTATTCAAAAATAGTCAAAAGTTACTAAGAATAATAATCAGTAGGCAATATTGAAAATAGACCAATCGTACTATATACTCCCTTCAGGTACGAATCTAAACTGAAGAAGGGTAATACAATGGCACAGAAGCCCATGAAAAGTTCGGACGGAGGGCGGTCACCCATGATGTCCACGCAGGAGATATCCAAGTATCTCGGTGTGCATGAAATGACCGTTTACCGTTGGCTCAAAAAGGGCGTTTTGCCGGGATTTAAGGTTGGCGGTCGGTGGCGTTCCAAGAAGGACGTGCTCGATAGTTTCCTGATGGCCGGCATGAACGTCAAACTCTCCTAGCAGTCTGCTGGTTGTAAGCATAAGCTTAGCGACTAAAACGGCATCATCTGCTGCGTTGCTCAGGCGCTCGCGTGCACTAGCACGCGTCGCTACTCGCGCCTTGCAGCTGATACCGTTTGAGCAGACTGCGGCCGGAGTGAGCGGAGACTGGGAGTCATGTTTGGGCTGGAGGCGCTGCGCGCCTCCGGTTGAGCAAGAGTCGGTTGGAGGCGCTTCGCGTCCTCGGCTGAGTAAGAGTCGTGCTAGACTAGGAAGATGACTCTGGGTTTCTTGGTGGATGCTTATAATCTTTTTTATGCGGCGAGGTCTTCGCCGCATTCGCGGCTTATTCCAAATTTAAAACGGATGGCTTATCTTTTGGAGCATTTTGCTTCTCGTCAGCATCAGCGGGTGGTGATGGTGGTGGATGGGACGCGGTATTGTGATGAGTTCGTGGATACGGAGCTGATTAAGATTTTGTGTTCGGAGGGCGGGAAATCGGCCGACGCGGTGATGGAGGCGTGGATGGCGGGGTTGGCGGCATCGGAGCGATTAGGGTGGGCGCTGGTGACCAATGATTTGAATCTGAGTAGGATGGGTGCGGGGATGGGCTTGCGGGTGCGGCCGTGCGAGTCATTGATCGCGGATCTTGCGGCGTTTGCGCGGGCGGAAGAAAAACCTGCGGAGCCGAAGCGCAATCCTAATTTTGGCAGGCCGTTCAACAATCCGTTTGGATCTCTGATGGTCGTTTTGACATGTTTAATTTTATCCACGGCTGCGTCCGCGGCGGAATTTGACGGGTTTTTGCAGCCGACGGCGGTCGCTTACGACCCCGCTGCCGACAGTTACTATGTCACCAATCTCAATCCAAGCTCCGATGAAAATAGCAGCGGTGGATTTGTTTCCAAAATTGCCGCTAATGGACTTGTCGTGATCCAAAAATTTATTCAAGGCTCCTCTATCCCGGGACTTCGCCGGCTTTCTGCGCCCAATGGTATCGCGGTGTCAGAGGGGAAGATATTTATCACTGATACGGACACCATCCATATTTACAAGGCCGGCACGGGGGAGGCCTCCGGCGTCATTAAGTTTAGACCGCGAAAGCCGGCGGCTCTTAGTGGCATCGCGATGGGTCAAAAGGGTATTTTGTATGTCGGCGATACTCAGTCTTCCGTGATCTACCAGATTGATACGCGGGCCGGCAACGCGGTAAAAGTATTTTTAAGAAACGATCTGGTTCGAAATCCTACGGGACTTTGGTTTGACACGGCGACAGCCAGTTTATTTGTGATTACGGGGAAGGGGGCGCTTTTTCAAGTTGGCCGGCACGGCAAAACGCATTTAATTCGAAAAGGACTTGGGCGCATCGGCGGACTGGTTGGTGATGAGAGCGGCGCGCTTTATTTGAGCGAAATTGCTCGAGGAGAGGTTTATCGGATCAAATCCGGGGGCCGGGGGGACCTGTCTCAAGTGGCGACCGGACTGCGAGCGCCTGCCGGGCTCGGCTATGACACCGCCTCAGGAGCGCTGCTGATTTCTCAATCGGCCGCCGGACGGGTTACGACCGTGATTCTGCCCCGGGTCAGCCCGCCATTCATTCCAAAAAATAAATCCAAAAAATAGCGCGGTTATGCGATGTGGGAATATTTATTGCGGCCGTCGAACGAGTATTGCGGCTGGTAGAGTTCCGGCAAAAGTTCGGAACGCTTCCAGACGCGGGTTTGAAGGGCCGGATCGATGATGTAGTCATCGCCATTGCCAACCGAACAAACCGCCCAAGTATGAAACCTGGCATCCGCTGCATCAAATTTTCCCACCATGATGCGCGCGCCCGCGTATCCGTTTTTCTTTAATTGGTTATAAACCCAGAGCGCAAAGTCCTCGCAGTCGCCGGCTTGGAGCTGCTCGGTCCGGGCGGGCGTCTGCCAGTCGTCCGCCGCGTTATCCCGTCGATAATGGAAGACGGCCGCCGCTTCAAAAATTTGGCTGAGGGACAGGCGCTCAGGCGAAGGAGTGCTAGGGTCGATTTGATAAAAACCCGAGGCCATCACTTTAAGGTCAAAAGGGGTGACGGCGGTGGTCGGATGCCCCCGCCAACCGAACAGAGTCTGCGGCGCCGCTTCGAGTGAAACCGAAACAAGAAGCGGTAAGCCCGTGAGCATAAATAAAGCTGCCGAGATTTTTATAAATAAGCATTTATATTTAAAATTATTCATATACATACAATAGTGAGTATAATGAAAAAATAGGTGAATTCAATGGCTGAGGACTCTACCCCGCCGGACATTATTGGCTTTCTTGCACGCTCAACCGCTTTAGTATAGACTGACCCCCACCATGTCAATCGTTTTAGCTCTAACCTTCTTATTTCTGATGGGCTTGTCCGCAATTTTTGCGGCGGCTGAAGCATCTTTTTTGGCGCTTAACAAGATACGCCTTCGTCACATGCGCGACAAGAAGATGCGGGGCGCGGAGCATGTGCACAAGCTCACTTCTCGGATGGAAGAGGTCATCACGACCATTCTTTTTTGCAACAACATGGCAAATACGGCTATCGCGGCCGTCGGGGGCGTGATGTTTGTGCAGTGGTTCGGGGCTCAGTGGGGGGTGTTATTTTCGACCTTCGCCGTGACGATCATTTTGCTGATTTTTTGCGAAACAACGCCCAAGATTTTTGCTACGCATCATCCCGAGATCGTTGCATTCAATCTACGGCACCTTATTACGATCATGATCTTCATTTTTAGGCCGATCGTGAATATTTCGAACAAGATCAGCATGATGGTGATCGGAATGGGCGGTGGAAAGAGCAAAAAGCGCGCGCCGGTGGTCACGGAAGAAGAGATCAAGCTCATGATACGGCTCGGCAAGGAAGAAGGATATTACACCGACACCGAGATCAAGATGCTGGACCGGATCTTCCATTTTGATGAGATCGATGTGTTTGAGGTGATGACGCCTTTTGACAAGGTGTTCGCGATCGACATTCACTTCGACGAGGACTCGCTGGCGGACATGCTCATGGAAAAGGGGCATAACCGCATTCCGGTGTATGATAAGGACCCGCAGAACATTGTCGGGATCCTGCATGTGCATGACCTGCTGTACCTGTTTAAAAATAATGAGCTGATCCATGTGCAGGACTTGCTCAGCGCGCCCTACTTCGTAACGCCGGATAAAAAGGTCAATGTCCTGCTGAAGGAGTTTCAGGCCAAAAAAATTCAGATCGCGATCGTGCGTTCGGTGAACGGGCATGTCATGGGTCTGGTGACGCTGGAAGACTTGATCGAGGAAATTGTCGGAGAG
The DNA here is from genome assembly GCA_020058965.1 of Candidatus Omnitrophota bacterium. Taxonomy (GTDB): domain Bacteria; phylum Omnitrophota; class Gorgyraeia; order 2-02-FULL-51-18; family JAGOUK01; genus JAGOUK01. The sequence goes on from JAGVCY010000230.1 coordinate 5,852, forward strand.
ATCGAAGAGGTGACGCCGGTTTAGACCGAGCGTCGAGGGGGGCTCAAATGATTTTATCTTTTCAAGGCAGCAAGCCAAAGATCCATAAGACGGCTTTTGTCGCGCCGACGGCGGACCTGATCGGACGCGTCACGGTTGGGCGGCTGGCGAGCATCTGGCATGGCGTGGTCTTGCGCGGGGACATCAACCGCGTGGTGATCGGCGATCGGTCCAACATTCAGGACAACAGCGTGCTGCATGTGGAACAGAGTCGCGCGTGCATCGTTAAAGATTCGGTGACGGTGGGGCATTCGGCCAATGTGCACGGTTGTGTGGTTGAGGACTTCGCGCTGATCGGGATTGGGGCGACGGTGCTGAACGGAGCGGTGATCGGCGAATATTCGATCGTTGGCGCGGGATCGGTCGTGCTCGAAGGGGTCAAGGTTCCGCCAAGGTCGCTGGTGGTCGGCACGCCGGCGAAGGTCGTGCGCCGCTTGGGCGCCGCGGACCTGAAGCACTTGCGCGAATCGGCGGCGAACTACATTAAGCTGGCTGGAGTGTATAAAAAAGAAGAAAATCTTTTGGTCCATCCGTCCGATATAAAATTCGTCACGGACTTGAACGCGATTTTTTAAATGTCAAAATCCGCGGCATCGGCAAAAAGTGATTCGCTTTATATCTTTTTTGTGCGGCACGGCGAGTCGGTGTTCAACGGGCAGAATCGCATCCAGGGGCATTCGGATTCGGGGTTGTCGGAGCGTGGACGGCGTCAGGCCGAGAAGGTAGCGCGGCGGCTGTCGAGGTTTTCGTTTAAAAAAGTTTATTCGAGCGATCTGGGTCGCGCGCTGACGACTTGCAAGACTATAACGGCCGCCGCCGGCAAGATCGGAGGCGGCGGTCAGCCGCAGAGGATCACTTTGGATGCGCGGCTGCGCGAGATCGGGCTGGGCGAGTGGGAGGGGCTGTCGACCGATGAGGTGAACGCACGGTACCGGCGCGGGTATGACCGGTGGTTGGTATCGCCGTCGCGGATGAAAGTTCCGGGGGCGGAGCGGGTCCATGAGTTTCATGCCCGGGTGCGCACGCGCGTGGAGCAGATCATGAACGCGCACCGTGAAGGGCCGATCCTCGTGGTGACGCATGGAGGCGTGATCGCGTCTTTGTTGTCGCATTGGCTAAAGTCGAGCTTTGACCATACCTTGCTGAATCTTCGGATCGACAACACGAGCGTCACCGTGGTCGAAAAGAACCCCCAGCGTGTTAAGATTCATCTCTTGAACGATATCGGCCATCTGGGCGCGCGCGACGTGAATCACAAGAACATTTTTACGAACCGATAAACACACGAAAGTCTTTATGACCACTCCAGCTTCGGCAACCCGAATCAATCTACTCGACTACGACCCCACCGCGATGCGCGAGCTCTTCGGCGAGCGGGGGATCGAAAAGTACCGCGCGGATCAGATCACCGAATGGATCTACCGCCGGGGCGAATATGTGTTCGGAAAGATGAACAATCTGCCCGCGGACCTGCGCGCGCGGCTCGTGTCCGAGTTTACGATCGATGTGGGCGAGATCGCTCAACGGAGCGTGTCCAAAGACGATAAGAGCGTAAAGTTGCTCATCAAATTTAATGACGGGGAGCTGGTGGAAACCGTCATGATCCCGCGCAAAGAGCGGAGAACGGTGTGCGTGTCGAGCCAGGTGGGTTGTAAGTTTGGATGCGTTTTTTGCGCGAGCGGTCAGGCCGGCTTCGCGCGGGACTTGAAGACCGGCGAGATCGTCGCTCAGGTGCTGCGTGCGCGAGACGAATCGGACACCAAAGATGTCTCGCACATCGTGTTCATGGGGATGGGTGAGCCGTTCGACAATTACGGCGAAGTGCTGGCCGCGATCCGCCGGTTGAACGATCCCAAGGCATTTGAAATCGGCGCGCGCAAGATCACGGTCTCGACTTCTGGACTTGTGCCCAAAATCGAAAGTTTTTGCGAAAAAGGTATGCAGATTGAGTTGTCCGTGTCGTTGCATGGGGCCAACGATGAGGTTCGATCCAAGCTGATGCCGATCAACCGCAAATATCCGGTTCATGACCTGATGCAGGCGTGCAAGGAGTATGTGGACAAGACCGGACGCATCGTTACCTTTGAGTATCTGCTCGCGAAGGGTCTGAACGCGTCGATCTCGGACGCCAAAGAGCTCGCGATGCTGCTCCGCACCGTGCATTGCAAGGTCAACTTGATCCCGCTGAACCCAATCCCCGAATTTCCTTATGAGCGACCGACCTACCCGGAGATTTTGGCGTTCCAGGATGTGTTGGTGCGCAATGAGATCCCGGCCACGGTTCGTTTTTCGCGCGGAAACGAAATCAACGCCGCGTGCGGCCAGCTCCGCCGCATGGCGAAAGGCAGCACGACGCCCATGCCGTCGAGAAAGAAATCCGCATGATCCGCCGCATCGCGACCGCCGCGGCGATTTTATTTTTTGCGCAAACGGCTCTGGCCGCGCCGACGGCACCGGATTTTACGCTCAAGAATTTGTCAGGCAAAAGCTTTACGCTGAGCTCATATCGGGGAAAAAGTCCCGTGCTCTTGGCGTTCGGAGCGACTTGGTGCCCGTACTGCCGCAATCAGGTGCCCAAATTGATCGAGCTGAGAAAAAACTTTAAAGAGCAGGACCTTGCTATCTTCGGCGTGGATATTCAGGAAGATCGCGCGACGGTCGCGGCTTTTGGCGCGAGCAAAGGCATTAATTACGAAGTTTTGTTGGACACCAACAATAAGGCCGCCTCGCTTTACGGAGTTTCGGGCATCCCGTTCTTCATCCTCATCGACCGCGCCGGCAATGTTGTACTGACCGACTACAGCGTCTCCCGCGGCCTCATCAAAAAAATAAAAACCCTGATCGTTTAATTTGCCGCGCTGGCCCGGGGAGAGGAGTTCTTCCGCCTGCACGCTTCGCGTGCGGAAATGGACGGAGCCGCTCGCGCGCTGTCTTTAAAGAGGATGGCCGCGACACCACCTGTCGCGGCACGCCTC
>JAGVCY010000304.1 GCA_020058965.1 Candidatus Omnitrophota bacterium
CAGGAGCATCTGTCTTCGGAAGACTTCTGGAAGTCCGAGGCGTCCCCGCCGAGGACGGACAGGGAGCGAGCGCACCTGGCCTCTGCGACGCTAACCTTTTGCGTCGCGAGGCGTGCCGCGACAGGTGGTGTCGCGGCCATCCTCTTTAAGGACAGCGCGCGAGCGGCTCCGTCTGAAGAAGACAGATGCTCCTGTCTTCGGGCTGAGCCCTTAATCTGATACATATGCGGAACGGTTCAATCCGGCTGTATTTTCACCCATCCAATTCACAGAAACCTGCAGCTCCATGAGTTGTTCGCCGCCATTTACAGGATGCGCTTCCAGGTGGTAACGGTATGTGGTGCCGGCGGAGGTGATTTCGCCGTTGGGGGTTAGATCATTTAAATGATGATTGGCCTTGAAGCTTTGTTCGGTGCTGATGATTAAGTTATTGAGGACGGATTCGGCGCCTTGACGATTTGAGAGGTAGCGGAGATATTCGGAGGATCGGTGCAGGCCGGGAAAAACCAGGATCGCGCCCGTCGCGAGGATGGTCATGGCAAGCAGGACCTCGAGAATGGTGAACCCCGCTAGGGCCTCACGATATCGGGGATGAGTCGACAACCGTTTTATTTCCAGTTTGAGATCCAGGAATCCGGATTGGTTTTATCGGGACCGTAGGAATACAAGTCGTACGAGGTGTTGTGCTGTCCGGGAGACGCATACTGATACGGCTCGCCCCAAGGGTCCATGGGCTGTTTTTCAAGGTAGGGTCCGTTCCAGCTGCGCGGGGTCGGCGGAACGGTTGGCTTTGTCATGAGCGCTTCAAGCCCTTGCGCGGTCGATGGAAATCTTCCGTTATCAAGCTCATAAAGCTTGAGCGCCGATGAGATATTGGCGCTGACATCCACCTGCGCCACCGTCACCAGCGCTCGTTCTCCCCGCCCCGTAAGCCGCGGCACCACCATCACCGCCAACGCCCCAATGATCATCACCACCAACAAAATCTCGATCAGCGTAAACCCTTTTTTATTCAGGATCTTCATTATTTTCCTTTTTTTAACCATCCGATGAGTGGGAGGGTATGCTTCGCAGCGCTTTTGCGGCGCCGCGCCGCAATCATTGCGCGGAGAAGCATGCCCTCCCACTCATCGGATGACATCCATTTCAAATATAGGCAGCAGCATGGCCATCACAATAAAACCCACAATTCCCCCGATAACCACGATCATGATAGGTTCCAGGAGCGATGTGAAGATCCGGATGTGGTCATCCACTTCCTCTTCATAAACCTGAGCCACTTCAGCCAGCATCTCTTGAAGGTTACCGGATTCTTCGCCCACGGCGATCATGTCCGTCACCAGCGTTGGAAACACATCATGATTTCTTAAGGATTGACCAAAAAATGCCCCCGTGCGCACGCGGGCGGCGGATTCCAACAGCGCGTTCCGAACATTAGCAAGATTTACAATGGGGATGGCAACATCCAATCCCTGCAAAAATGGAACACCATTGGTCATGGACATGTGCAGCGCGCGGCAGAACCGGGCGAATTCCGACTTGAACATCAGCTGTCCGGCAACGGGGATCTTGAGCCGCATAGCATCCCAGTTCTCATCTCCCATCCGGCGGTGAAGGTTACGCGGGAGCCAATAAATGAGGCCGGCTCCCAGAATCAGCACAATCGGCCACCCGATCTGCATGATTGTTCCTGCCGAAATTACAACTCGCGTGGGCCAGGGCAGCTGCTGACCGATACTTTCAAACAACCGGGTGAGTTTTGGGACTACAAAAGTCAGGATAAAGAGCACGGTCAGTGCGCCCGCGCCCATCAAAAACATCGGATACACCAGCGCCTGGCGAACGGTCGCGCGCATCCGTTCATGTTTTTTTAAATATTCGCTTAAAATTAAAAGCGTGTCCTGAAGCACACTCCCGTTTTCTCCGGAGCGTATCATGGCGACGAATACATCTGAAAAATACTCAGGGTGCTTTTCGATCGCCCCGGAAAGTGTCCGGCCCTGCTTCAAGTCCCGGTGCAGATCTTCCAAAATGATCCGGAACGCGTGATCCTCGGTTTGCTCCCGAATGATCTCAAGTGCTTTGAGGACCGGGATCTGATTTTTTAAAAAAGCGGAAAGGTGGCGGCTGAACGCGATGACGAACTTGTCGCGATGCGAGCGGCTGTTCCTGAAGCGAGATTTGGCTGGAGCGTCTTGAATTGGGCCTCCAGCCGCGCGCGCCCGCGAAACCGCCGCTTTGGGCCAAACGCGAACAGGAAGGTAACCTTTTTGACTGATTCGGTCGATGGCTTCGGCTTCAGACGCGGCTTCGATAATGCCCTGAACCTGACGACTCGGCCCGTCCTTAGCCAGATACTCAAATTCCGCCATGATTGGCCAGTCTGCTCAAAAAGTTCCGTCCGCGCCGCGCGCTCCGAATCATACCGTGCCTAGGCTGGCAACATTGATGACTTCGCCGGTGGTGCTAGTGCCGTTGAGGACCTTCCCCCAGCCATCTTGAAGAAGCGTGAGCATACCATCCGTGATCGCCCGGTTTTTAATTTCCTGAGCAGACGCACGGTTCAAGATCAGTTCCCGGATGGGTTCCGTAACTGTGAGAATTTCGTGCAAGGCGGTTCGTCCATAAAATCCCGTGTGATTGCACTCGGAACAACCCCTTCCCACATAAGTGCGCACCGGCTCGGAAGGGCCAAGACCCATATCCTTACGAATGCGTTCTTTGATCGAGGCCGGTTCAAACGCATTTTCTTCTTTGCACCGTGTGCAGATCACGCGGATCAGGCGTTGAGCGATCATCGCCTGAACACTTGAGGCGATCAAAAATGGCTCCACTCCGATATCCACCAGGCGGTTGAACCCGCTTGCGGCATCATTGGTGTGCAGGGTTGAAAAGATCAAATGGCCCGTGAGAGCCGCCCGGATCGCGATCTCGGCAGTCTCCAGATCACGGATCTCTCCGACCATCATGATGTCAGGGTCGTGACGAAGCATGCTGCGCAGACCGCTGGCAAAAGTGAGCCCCACCTTGGGCTGAACCTGTATCTGCGTGATGCCTTGAATGTCGTATTCGATGGGGTCTTCGAGTGAAATAATTTTGAGCGAGTCGGACCGGATCTGATTGAGGCAGGTGTACAGGGTCGTCGTCTTTCCGCTGCCGGTCGGTCCGGTGAGCAGTAAAAGCCCGTGCGGGCGATTGATCAGATCGTTGACGATTTCAATATTTTGCGAAGTGAGGCCGAGCAGGCCGAGATCAAAGGTCAGGTCCGTTTTGAGCACGCGGATGACGATGCTTTCGCCATAGGGGGTCGGGATGGACGAAACGCGCAAGTCGAGTTTTTCTTCGCCAATTTTGACGATGGCGCGGCCGTCTTGCGGAAGACGATGTTCGACGATGTCCAGATTGGACATGATTTTGATGCGGGAAATGATCGGCAATATGAGCGACCGCGCTTTTGTCGATAGATTGGCGTCGTGCAGCATGCCGTCGATTCGGTACCGCAGCCGGAATTGTCCCCGATACGGCTCCAAATGGATGTCCGTGGCCCGTTTTTTATACGCTTCGAGAATAACCTCGTTAACAAGGTTGATGACCGACGCGTCCCCGGCCAGCTGATCCGCCAAAGCGATGTTGCTGACTTCAACATCATCCCGTGTCTCATGCCGGTAAGACCCCGCAACGATTCGATCCACGGTGCCGGCGGCCATTCCATATGCGCGGCGGATGAGGTCCTGTATGTCTTCCCGGCTCGAAAGAATCTGATCGATCGCACAGCCCGTCTGGAGCTTGACTTCATCCAGCGTTTTTAAATTCATCGGATAATGACACGCGACGAGCAATCGGCCGCCATCCAGCTTCAGCGGCGCGAACTGATAATGAGTAACAACCTTGATCGGAATTCGGCGGATGAGCTCCGTCGGAATCTCAGCGGTCTTAAGCATTCGGTAAGGGATGTCGAGCTGGCGGGAAAGCACGGGATACAAAACATCGGGCGCGAGCGCCGAATCCTGGCACAAGTGTTCTATCAGGGGCCGGCCGCTTTTTTGAGAACGGCTCATGGCCTCTTCCAACGAGCGCCGGTTGACGATCCCCTCCTCAACCAGGCGATTGCCGAAGGTCGTGTCGACCCGAGTGTCAGAGCGCATAAAATGAAACTTTACTTCGACCGAGGGCCGAATTTTTTCTGAAGCGAGCCCATCATATAAAAATCCCGCGGATCCTGATCGTCGTAATCGCCGTTCATGACCGCGTCCACATCGTCAACCGTTTCGGCGGGTGGAACATACTCCCCGGCTTTGCCGGTGAAGATTTCGGCAACGAAGAAGGGTTGTGTGAAGTAATTCTGCAGTTTGAGACCGCGGAAGTAGGTGATGCGGTCGGTCGGCGAAAGTTCTTCGACGCCGATGATGGCAACGATTTTTTTGAGGTCATTCAATTTGGTTAGTATCTTGCGCGCTTCAACGGCCACATTAAAATGCCGCTTACCGACAATGGAGGTGTCCAAGTTGGCGCAGGAGCTCTTCAAAATGTCGATAGCGGGATAGAGTCCCCTCTGAACCATGTCGCGCGAAAGCGACATAACTCCGTCCAAATAACTATAAATCGCCACCACCGCCGGATCCGTGTAATCATCCGCAGGCACATACACGGCCTGGAACGATGTGATCGAACCGCCGGTATCCGAGGACCGGATCCGCTCCTGCACTTCGCTGACCTCGGACGCAAGTGTCGGCTGATACCCCGTTTCGGAAGGTACGCGTCCCAGGAGAGTCGAAACTTCCTGACCGCCCTGAACAAAACGAAAAATATTATCGGCGAAAAGCAGAACATCCTTATTTTGCTGCTGAATGTATTCGGCAAGCGTCAATCCGGCAAAAATAACTTCACGGCGGGCGCCGGGCGGTTGATCCATCTGACCAAAAGCCATCATAACGCGGTGCAGCAGCTTGGCGTCTTCAAGTTCCTTGTAAAGGTCATACCCTTCTCTCAGGCGTTCCCCAATACCCGTAAAAACGCACGCGCCGGACCTCTGCTTAACAATGTTGTTGATGAGCTCCAAAATAACGACGGTCTTTCCGCAGGCGGCTCCGCCCAGAACGCCGGTTTTACTTCCCTTCACCAGCGGAAAGAACAAATCGACCATCTTGATGCCGGTGTCCATGACTTCAATTTCGGAACCGCCCCGCTCGGTGCTGACCGGATACGCGGTCTTCAAGGTGCGAATGTCCCTGAGCTCACCCACGATCGGGGCCTTCTCATCGATCATCTCGCCCATCGCGTTCATGATCCGGCCGAAGCAATCTTCACTCACAGGCACTTGAATTTTTTTGTTGTAGCACCATGCCTTGGAGTTGCGTTGAAGATTCATTGTTTCATGCATCGAAATACAGCGCGCGACCACGCCCGGAAGATGCTCGGCGACCATTAATGTCACGTTTTTACCAGCATAAGTTTTGGTCATGATGGCGTAATCAATACCCGGCAATTCCGCTTCTGATATAAAACGGACATCAACCACCGGACCCTGAACGCTGATTATCTTGCCTTCCACATAGCGCTCAGCCGTGGGATCAGCTTTGACCTGAATGGTTTCTTTAGTTTCTTGCGGTGCATTCATATTTATATCCTATCAGCCGGGGGCGTTGACCATCATCGCGGTCACCGTTTCGCGGAGACTCGCGTCGATCATTTCCCGGCGTGTTTTAACGAAAAGAAGTTTGAGCTTTTTTTCGAGCTCTTCCAGATTCTGTAAGCTGCCGTCCAACTGCATAGCTTGAGCGGCGTATTCCGAAAGTTTATTGTCCTGGAACAAAGAAATTAATTTATAAATGATCCATATCTCCGACAGGTATTCCATGGTCGCGTCCAGAGTTGATTCTTCACAAAAGATCTCATCTTTATCGATAACTTCCGCCGGGTCCTTCGTGTAGATGTCATGTGCCGGGAGAAGGGTGACTGCTTTGATCTCCTGATTGGATAACGAAACCGGATCCGCATAAACGGCCAGTACCTTGCCAAACTCCTTTTCACGAACTTTTTGCGTTACAAAATCCTTGATCTGAGTCGCCACATTCAGCATGTTTTTGTCTCTGAAACCTGGAAATATAGTGTAAGGCACCTTTTCCTGCTTCAGCCGGCCAATCATGCGGGGCCCGGTGACCACAAAATGGCACGGTCTATCGCCGGTCTTTTCGCGAGCAAGTTTGATAACCTTGTTGTTCAGACCCGCCATAAAAGACTCGTTGGAAGTGATCGCAATAACACAAATGGTGCTTGAGTCCGGCTGAACGAACGGGTTTTTGGCCTTGCTCAGATCCGCCAGTTGAAAAAATGAGTTGAAGGAAGTCGTGAATCGGTCAAATCGCATTTCGCGCTTCTTCTTCACTTCAACAAAAGACGACATTGCGATGCCCTTCATCGTCCCCATGATCTGCTTCATGTTGGATGAGACGATACGTTCTTGAGCGATGACGGGCAATGTGGGCATTTATGCGCCTCTTATTTGGCCGCGTACTTCCAAGTCAGCCCTTGCTTCAGTTGCTGCGCAGTCTCGTTGATCCGCTCGGATAAACTGCCATCCACGACCATCGTTCCAATTTTCATCAGAATTCCACCCAAAAGCCTCGGGTCTTCCTTGGTGTACAGCCGAATCGGGCGCTTGAGCTTGGTGCTCAAAATCGTCTTGATTTTTTCTTCTTCCGCAGGCACCACGGGAAGACTGGAGATTATCTCGATTTCCGAAACATCGCTGTTGATCTTGGTGAGATCCGCCTTGTCCAGCTCGCTGATAAATTCTTCCACCAACTTTGCGTTGATCTGTTCGTTGATAACCTGACTCAGCGTCTTGATCAGAACTTCCCCGCATATTTCGATCATCTTGGACTCCGCCTCGATCACAGCATCCATCTTGATCTGGTCTCGGGTGGCCTGGGCTTTTTTGATAATTTCGTCGCCCTCTTCCTTCGCCTTGCGAATAATATCCTCGTGCAGCTGGTTGGCGGCACGGCGCGCTTCCGCTTTGATCTTTTGTTCTTCGTCCTGAATGAGCTGCTTTTGCTCATCGATCTGCTTCTGGGCTTGTTCCAGCTTTCGCGCCAGAAGTTTTTCCTTTTCGCGGTTCATGTTGTCCAGCTTGGTCAGCCGGTTGATGGCGCTGTTTGTGTCCGAAAATATCAGACGCCGCAGCAATCCCAGCACCACACCTAATATAACGACCTGCGCGATAATGAACCCAATAATTAACATAAGATTCTGCTCCGTTTAGTAGAGTTTAATCAACTGAAAAAATACCAAGAGAGAAATAATGATGAGGCACTGATTAAAGATCAGCAGTGTCACCATTCCGATCAAGATCACGGGGCCCGACGAAGGGTTCCGTGACAATGCCTTCACCGTTGTATGCCCGATCACCGCGACCACGCCGGAAGGCCCCAAAATTGCCGCAGTCGTTACGAGAAATAGAATGATAATATCCATATCGCAACGGCCTCAGCTGGACTTCTTCACTTCTGTTTCGAACTCTTCAGCCAGAATTAGGCACTTATTGTCATTAAAACTGACAATGCCTGCCTTGATCGGGATCGATATCTTGTTGTTGATGATGATGTCGCCCTCGCGCAGCAACCCAAGCGTTCTGGCATGAAAACTCATCAACTCGTACTCCGTTTGATCCCCATCGATCAATACCCGTTCGACCGCGTCCTCAAAGATCACCCGCTTGGGCGTCACAATCGTCAAATCAAACATTTGTAGCGGGCTGCATGATTAGACTTTCACCGGCGCAATGGCGTTCAGCTCCGGCGCTTGAATAAATCTGGCCAAAAAGGTCCTAAGATTGGATTCCATGCCTTCTTTAATTTTATCTGTTAATTTTTTTTCGGCGCGGATCGAGCGCAGCAGTTCAGCCGCGTTCTCATGTAAGTACAAGCTGAGATCTCGCTTGAATTCTCTCACCTGATCCAAGGTTAACGGCATGAGCATTTTATTGTTGTGTGCGTAATATAAAAATACCTGTTCTTCAAGCGGAACCGGCACATCCTTATCCTGGGCGATCAATTCAACAAAGATTGCGCCGAACTTCAGAGAATCCTGAACGGATTTGGAAATATCACTGGATAGCTTGGTGGACTCGACGAGTTCGCGGTATTGGAGATAATCGAGCCGGTAGGTCTTGGTCAGGGCTTTCATGATGGACCATTGCACCTTGGTTCCAATGCGCGAAACCGACAGACCCAGATCCAAAGCAGGCTTAAAGCCCTGGGCAAACAATTTGAGATCAAGACAGATCTGACCATCCGTCATCGAAACTAGATTCGTGATGACATAACTCGTGATATCCCCTTCCAGGGTTTCCATCAGAGGCAGAAAAGTCATCGAACCGCCGCCGCGCTTTTCATCCAACTGCGCGGCTCGCTCGATCATCTGAGAGTGGAGGTAAAAAATATCCCCGGGATACGCATTGCGTCCGGGAGGACGGCCGAGCAACAGCGACAACTCACGGTAGGCCCATGCGTGCTTCGAAAAATCATCAAACACCACGAATACATCTTTACCGCGATACATAAAATACTCACCCAGAGAGCATGCAACATAGGGCGCGAGATATTGTTCGCCCTGAGACGCGGATGCGCCGGCCGACAAAATGATGGTGTAGTCCAAGCAGCCGTGTCTTTGGAACAGCGAAGAAACACGCTTCAGCTGCATTTCGGCCTTGCCGATATCCACATAAATGCAAATGACGCCTTTGCCTTTTTGATTGATAATGGTGTCCGTCCCCAGGGTTGTTTTTCCGCTCATCCGGTCACCCGTCAAAAGTTCTCGCTGACCGCAGCCCAGCGGGATCATCGAATCAATGATCTTGACACCGGTCTCAACAGAACGCTCCAAACCTCCGCGCGACATAATCGGCGGCGAATCTCTAAAAATTGGGTAATGGTCGCTTGCTTTGACCGGTCCTTTGCCATCACGCGGTTCACCCAGTGCCGTGGTGATTCTTCCTAAAAAATTCTCGCCAACCGGTGTCGTGAACGGCTCAAGGGTGGTCGCGACCCGGTCACCCGCTCCAATAGCGGTCATTTCTTTTAAAATCAAGACCTGCGCGGCTTTCTCGGTAAACCCGATGACCATGCCGCGCGACCCGCCGCCCAAATCAACCAGCTGACCATAAATACAATTTGCCAGGCCCTCCACCACGATCACGCACTGCTTTTTGCTGATGACGGTACCAAATTCTTTATATTTAAAAAATGACATATTGTGCCTTAAGCCTTGTGAGGTTCATATTTTCTACTGATGCGCGCTTTGGACTGCCCCCACCATAACGCATAAAACATCAGGCCTAAAACAGTGAGAAAACCGATAAACCCATAGATGATCTTCCAGGTCGTCGATACATCAGGCGTGGCGGGTTTTATGTAGTATGGAATAGATTGCGGTACCGGATGCTCAATTTCATGGACCAATTCCTTCAGTTTGCGCTCCCCGTCTTCGATCGCGTTAAAACGCGTCAAATTTAAACTAAAGTTTGCAATCATATCGGCGGGGCTTTCTGACTTGGCCTGGAGTTCTTTGATCTGCGTCGCCAGTTTATTGAGCTCGTCGAATATTTTTTTACCAGTTTCTTCATATTGACTGCCGACCAATCTTGTCTGGAGGTCCTCGGCTGACTTTACAAGAAGTTCCAGTTTTTCAATTGGCACTTTCCATGCATTTTTAAAAGTTACCACCGCCGTCATCGCTTCGCTCGGCTTAAGGTCGACTTCCTTATAGAGAAAAAACATCTGCCGCTCGGGATCATATTTGACGGTGAAGCCCTGAGCGTCAATAACATCATTTGGAGTGACGCCGCGTGGCAGGTAACGGACAACCTTTTCACGATCCAGTTTTTCACTTAAAGGGTTTTTAATTTGGATAGTCATCTTGACGGTTTCGGTTGTTTCGCTGACTTCTTTAAACCAACGTGCTTGCTTTACATAGTCGGCCATCACAGTCACCTGCCCGCGTATCTGATCGATCTTTTCGGCAGCCATCCGGTGCATTTCGATTCGGTCAGGAATGGTCATTTCTTCAGATTGCGCTTTTTCAATTCCATCAAGTTCTTTCAAAATGTGATCGGCTAATTTTTGTCCTGCTGCAAGATCGTCCGTCCCCTCGAGATATTGAACCCGTCCTTTGATCTGGGTTTTAATAAAATCCAAGTCCGTTTGAGGGATACGCCAGACATCTCGAACAATCACTTTGTAACTTTTAACTACTTCAGAGCCGGGCTTTGCCTCCCCGAATAGGAATAAAGCTGACCGCTTGTCGTCATACCGAATCTGCATTCCGCCTGCGTCCAGAATATCCTCTTTGGACAGCTCAGACGGCAGGTAAAAAATGATTGGTGAGGGGTCTTGATCACCGCCGCCATTTTGCGGCTTGAGATTCATGATCAGACTTTCCGATGCCCAAGCGCAAGGCGCAGATACCACGCTCACCACGAATACGCTTAGGGCGCAAACGAGGACCCTCGGAATGCTTGTTGAAATCTGTTTGACGGTAGTATTTATCATAAAAAGTCTCATGGCCTTAGGCCGTCTGTACACGGAACAATGAGACGCACCAGCTCAAACAAGCCCACTCCAGCTTCAACCTATACCAGGACTTGCCGAATTAATTACTCGCCTGCTTCCCAGGTTGTCTCAACCTGCACTCCGCCCGCTGACGCTTCCACCAGGAGTTTGAGCAAGCGCTGATTTTCTTGAACGATCTTTCGGACCGTATCGATTTGCTTGATCTTGTCTAAGTCAGCGCCCTTGATGTCCTGGAGCATGTCGGTGATTTGCTTGCCCTCGCTGGTGCCGTTTTCTGCGATCGCATTGACGATCATACGGGTCAGATCCTCAGGGTTCAGGCGGTTGTTCACGATCTCCGCGGTCTGCGCGGCTAGCTGCTCGACAATGGATTTGAGTTCAATAACTGTCTTGAACACGGAATCTTTAACCTTATCGTCGGTTTCAAATTCTGCTTTATCGACACCTAGCTCACGCCTAAGTTTTTGGATCTTATCAAAGGCGTCTTGAGTAAATGTCTTAATATTGTTCAGGCGGCCAAACACCGTCTTGGTCTGTGTGGTATCAGTGGCCTTGCCAACTCTTCCAAATAAGGTATCGCTCGCAACTGTGTCCGTGGTGTCACCCAATTCATCATCGATCTCGGTCACTAGAGTTTTGACTTCGCTTACATTGGTGTTCACGGTCGCAATATCACCCGTGATATCGCCCAAGTCACTCAGGCCTTCCCAATTCACCCCTGCGGATGACTCTCGCGCGACATCGGTCCAATTAATGCCGGCCACCGACAGTCCGTTCAGATTTGTAAAATTAATTCCATTTCCTGACATATATGAAATATCCGTCCAGTTAATCGCGGCGTCGGTCATAACCTGGAAGTCTTGATAGTTGATACTGGAATCACCGTGCACCTGCATGTCCTGGTAGTTGATGCTGGCGTCGGAAAAGACCTGGACATCCGCCCAGTTGATGCTGGCGTCAGTCAGCTGTTGCAGGTCCGCATAATTGATGCTGGCGTCACTCAAGAACTGGAGATCCTGGTAGTTGATGCTGGCGTCTGTGAAG
>JAGVCY010000207.1 GCA_020058965.1 Candidatus Omnitrophota bacterium
CATCGATCTCGACCACGTTACCCTCGATCAGCTTGGCGCCGCCGGGCCGGAACAGTGCTGCGAGTGCGAGTAGCTGGTCACGGCCCATGCCGTCGAGCGACTCATAAGCATAGTCGTAAGTGTGGAGAACGCGTCCCAAGCGCGCGACCGTGACTTTTGCGACCTTGTCGAACGCGTAGTCGTAGGTTGAAAGGACCGTTGTTTCTTGGTCCAGGGAGGTCAGGAGCTTTTCGGATTGGTAGGTCTTTAAAGTATTTTCCTCCAAGTCCTCGATCTGGGTTTTTTCGGCTCCTGATGCGTCGAAGGTGTAGGAATACTTGAAGGTTAAAACATCATTTTTGTAAATCTCCCGGATCTTGCCGTAGAGGTATTTGATCTCGAGTTTGTCGGGGTTTTGGGCGTCGGGCGCGAGGATCGTTTTGACAAGCGTGTTGTTGGGATCGTAAAAACTTGTTTGGTTGCCTTGGGTGACGATGTAGCTTTTATCGGCTGAGTAGGAAAAAGTTTTTTCTGCTTCGTTGACGGAAATGATCTTATCGATTTTTTCATCCAGTGTGTACCGGATGATCTCGTTGTTTTTGCGGATGAGTTCTTTTAGATTGAAGCTTGTGTCGTAGGTCATCTTGATGGGCGTTAAGGCGTCGGGAACATTTCCGGTGAGATCGGCCTCGATCTTGTCGGGTGTGTAGGTGAACTTGTAGACGAGGCCTTCGCGGGTTTTGAGACGGTCGAGGATTTCTTTTGCGGCGGTGGGGTCAAAGATGTAATCGAACTCGGTGTCATCGGCGGATACGATCCTGGAGAGCTTTCCGTCCACATAGGTCCTCTCATCACCATCAGGCGTCGTGATGACGGAGGATTTAATATTTCCGCTGGAATCGAGGGTGAGATTTTTTAATGTCGTTCCGTCGGTTTTTTCGATGGAGTCGATGGTTTGGTTCTTGTAATGAAGCGTCGCATCGCCTACTGTGACGGAGGCGAGGTTTCCATGCTCGTCGTAGGTGGACTTTAGGTCTTGCTGAATGATGTTTGATTGGGTGAGATTCATAAGCGAGCTTTGGGTGAAGGAGAAGGAGGTCTCTTCGCCTTGGGCATTTTGGGCTTTAGTCAGGATGCCGGACTCGTTAAAGGAATAGACCGAGTTGTCCTGGGTCGTTAGGGACTCAAGTGTATGATTGGCGCGGTAGACCAAGGTCTTGTAGGGGCTTTGGGGACTTGAAGAGTTCAAACTGATCTCGCCTGTGGCGGGGTCTTGAGCCCTTGCGAAGAGAATTTGGGTGCCGTCTTCGAGGCGGATTTTTTGGATCAGGCCGTCGGAGTCAAAGTAGGTGGTTGATAGATCCATTTTAGAGATGTTTTGTTTGATCTTTCCGTCGAGAGCGTAGATGGTTTTTTGGAAGGGGCCGTCAGATTCGATAAAGTCGGTTCCGTAAGAAAAAATGGTGGTGAGCGTTCTTTTTCTTTGGTCGGACTCAACATCAAGGGACAGGGAGAGGCCCCCGGTCAGGTAGAGTCCCCTCCCTTGAGCGCTTGAAGCGTCCGGCTCATCGTGAGAATTGCCTTTTTGGTTCGTTCTTACATCCTCTGACAAGCACGGAGAATACGCGCCGCCCAACTCCTTGTTGGCAAAGAAGGAGTTGTTCTCGATCACGGCGTTGTAGGTTCTGCTGGAGTTGTACTCATAAATGGATTGAAAGCTTTGTTGATTGAAGATATTTTTAAGAACTGTGACCTTGGGTCCCGAGAGCATATTTAAACCGATTTGGTTTTTCTCAAAAACATTGTTCTGAACGCGGGTAAGATCCTGGGAGATCCCTGCTTGCGCCACGACCTGAATGCCGACTTGGTTTTGGATGAACTGGTTCTTCAAAATGTCGACTTTTCCGGAAGTGCGAACCGCAATGCCGTAATTTTTGTTGCTGCAGATACGGTTGTTTCGTATCACGACATTTTGGCCTGTGACGAGGATGCCGGAAGACTCATGCCCCCAATCGAAGGCGCCTCCCCCGGTAATGGTCAGTCCTTCGATGGTGTTGTTGCCCAGAGCCGTGATCACATTCGCTCTCGTCACAAAGTCACCGGTGAGAATAGTGTCATTGGCATCCCTTCCTGTGAGCGACACGCCATCTTTTAAGGTGACATGGCCGTGGTGCACGCCCGTTTCAAGAAATACTGTGTCGCCGGACTTGGCTTGATCCAGAAGGTCCGCGAGATCATTTTTTTCCGCGTAAGCGTGAAAAATCCTGGAGCCGTCTTTGCGGGTTTCGAGGCAGACGCGGTTGTTTGAGTCAAAAACTTGATCAACCACCTCGTCAGCTCCGGGACTTAAAGTCTTCTGGATCATTCCATTTTCGTAAAAAATCCTTGTTCCGTCGGGAGTTTGGTAGGCGAGGACTTGGCCGTCTCTAAAGAGCTGGAGCGAGCCGTCTTGGAGCTTTAAGTCTGCGGACTCAATATTGCCGGCCGAATCAAGTTGCACATTGTTGAGCTCCGTACCGTCTGCGCGGGTGATCTTTTGGATCTGGCCGTTGACATAGGAGATGATGTCGTCTGAGGAGGTCGTCAGATTAAAGGAAGGAAGAGGCGCGGATTCTTGGGCGCTGGGGTTATTTTGGGCGAGCTCAGCCAGGTTGTTCTGGTGATTGGCTGCATCGGCGTTGAATTCATCGAATCCGGCAGGAGCGGCTAAAGGCGCGGGTGCGGCATTGCCGTAGTGTTGGTCGGATCCTAGATTCTCAAATGAGGCGAGGTCTTGGGCCAGCTTCTCCCGGGGGTCAAGAGCCCAAAGGTTTTGGGTCCAGAAGAAGCTTATGATCAGCGTGCTTGCGACTGTCTTCAGAAAAACTTTTCGTAATTGACAGGGTCTTAAAGTGCGAAGGCCCGCTCGTTTGAGCGGGCCTTTTTTCGACTGGGGATTCAGTTTTGCACTCATAGTTCGCAGGATTGCTACCTGCGTTCCGGAGTGTGCCCGATGAAAAGCTGGTTATCAAGGGGTCTGAAAAATGCTTTAGGATTTGATTAAATAAACTTGGGTTGATCGGGGCTCAGGATGAGAATTTTGGCCGGATTGGCCTGATTGACCGGTTCCGCCCGTTTTCGGTTACTTCAATTCCTGTAGCTTGCGGTCGGTCTCGGTCGCCTTCGCGACAAAGCCGGCCCAGGCCGCTTCTTCGTCCTTGATCCGTTGACCCAGCTGGGAGTGCTTTGTGTAAAGCTCCTGCGACCAGTTGGCGCCGTCGGCTAGGAGTACCTTATTGGCGTCTTCGTATTCTTTTTTGAGCTGTTCGATCGTCTCTTCGCTTTTTTTGACGCGCGTTTGCATTTTGCGCTTCTCGGATTCGAGTTCTTTTTTGGCCTCATAGAGCGCCTTGCCGGTCAGCTTGGGCGCGGCCGGCTTCGCGGGCACGGCCGACGGGGTGGCATGGTTCTTCGATCCGGGACTGGCTCCAGCCGCGACATGAATCCCTGAAATTGACGGGGCTTCGGCACCTTCTTCGTCGGCCTTCTTCTCGAGATAATAAACGTATTCCTCGTACGTTCCGGGATACCTCATGACCTGGCCGTTGTTGACCTCGATGATCTCAGTCGCGACCAGGTTCACAAAGGTCCGGTCGTGACTGACAAAAAATACGGTGCCCTTGAACCGGCGCAGCGCGTTTCCGAGCGCTTCGACCGTTTCGAAGTCCAAATGGTTGGTCGGTTCGTCGAGCAAGAGAACATTGGATTTGGACAAGAGCATACCGGCCAAACAAGCCCGCGCACGCTCGCCGCCGCTCAACACGCCGATCTTTTTATCGACCTCGTCCCCTTTAAAGAGAAAGCTGCCCGCCAGATTCAAAATTTCCTGACGCATCACTTCCGGCGCTGCCTTCTGGCTCATGTACTGGTACACCGTTGTTTCGGGACGGATCGCCGCGTACACATGCTGGGCGTAAGTCGCGATCTGAAGCGAATTGCCCCATCGAAAATCTCCGGCCAACGGCTTCAAGTCATCCGAAATCGTCCTCAAAAAAGTAGTTTTTCCCTGCCCGTTGTCGCCAAGCACCGCGACATGGGCGCCCTGCTCGATATCCATGCCGATTTTTTTTGCGACTGTTTTGTCCGGATAGCCGATCGCGAGGTCCTCGATCCGAAGCGCCAGACCCTTGCGCTCCGGCGGCTCGGGAATGCGGATTTTTACATTGCCAAGCTGATGAGCGATGTCGATGGTCTTGAGCCGTTCGATCTGCTTCATCTTAGATTTGGCTTGGGTGGCCTTGGACGCCTTGGCGCCGAACCGGTCGACAAAGAGCTGCAGTTGCTTTTGCTTGGCCACGACGCCTTTGTTGAACGCCACGACCTGCTGCTTCTGCTCTTCCTTGAAGATCAAATACTCCCCGACGCTGCCCGGATACAGCGTCATCCCGCCGTTCTCGACCTCAAGCGTCTGGTTGCAAGTCCTTGCCAAAAACTCCCGGTCATGCGAAACGATCATGAACGCGCCTTCATATTCCTGCAAAAAGTGCTCGAGCAGGATCAGGGTTCTCAGATCCAAATAGTTGGTCGGTTCGTCCAGGATCAAAAAGTTCGGTTCTTTGAGAAGCATCGCGGTGAGCTTGACGCGCGTGCGAAATCCGCCCGAAAGCTCGCCGATCGGCTTCTCGAGCATCGCGCCCTTGAGCGCGAACTGCCCCGCCACCTTGCCGCACTCCCACTCCGCCCGGCCCGTGTACCGCTCCAAAAATCCGATCACGGTCTCGTCCAACTTGAACGCGTCGTGCTGCTCGAGGTACGCCAGCTTGAGCTCCGACGACGGCTCAAGCAGGACAGACTCCGCCTCTTCTTCGCCGGTCAGAATGCGGCACAGCGTGGACTTGCCCGCGCCGTTACGACCGATCACGCCGATCTTATGCTCATCACAAATCGTCACCGCCGCGTCGTCAAAAATGATGCGCGCGCCGTACCGTTTATTTAAATTACTGATCTGGAGTAGTGTTTTCATATTCCCAAATGCTTTTATTGCCGCCTATGGACTCGGCATATTCCATGAATTGCCTGTAAAAATCAAGTGTCGCCAGCGTCGCGCCGTCGCCGATCACGACCAGCCGCTTCTTGGCCCGCGTCATCGCCACATTCATCCGGCGCGTATCCGCCAAAAATCCCATTTCCCCTTCCATGTTCGACCGTACGAGCGAAACGATGACAAGTTCCTTTTCGCGGCCTTGAAAGCCGTCCACGCTGTCGATTTCGACTTGGGGGTCGGGATTTTTGGAGACCAGGAGCCGCACCTGCGCGCTGTACGCGCTGATCACCGCGATCTCGGCCGCGGGGACTCCGAGGGCCAGATACTTGCGAAGTTCGGTCAGAACCAGTTCCGCTTCCTCAGGATTGTAACGGCTTTGACTTCCCTCTTCCAGTTTTTCCTCATAGCCCTTGCCCGCGGTGTCCAAGAACAGCAGCGGCGCCTCCGTGTCGGCCGTGCGTTGCACGCCTGGCAGATCCGCCAACACTTTTCCGCGCACGGATTCGTCCGCGATGAGCTTGCCTTTGTAAAACATCCGCGACGAAAAACCCATGATGTGCTCGTGCATCCGGTATTGCCGCTCGATCAGCTGTTTGTAGTCGGGCCCCAGAATTTCGAAGTACCGCTCAAACAGCGTCACGCCCAGACCGCGCGACTCCGCTTCCTTCGAGCGCACCGTCGGCGGCAACTGAAAGTGATCTCCCGCCATGATCACCTTCACCGCGCGCGCGATCGGGATCCAGCTCAACGGCTCGGTCGCCTGCGTCGCTTCGTCAAACACCAGAAGATCAAAAGTCGTTTCGCGGATAGACCGATCGCCGATGCTGGTCGGCGTTCCGATAAAAACCTCCGCGGTCTGGATGACGCGATTGAATATTTCTTTGCGGATCGCGCGAAGCTGATTTTTATGCGCGTCGATCTCCGTCCGGACTTCCCGCTCGCGATCAAAGCCCGGACTGCGCCGCTCCCGGTACCGCTCCTGCCGCTTGTACAAGCGGTCAAGTTCGGCCTGATTGTCCGCGGCCAATTTGGCCAGCGGGTGCAGGGCCAGCTTGAAGTCGAGCGTATGCTCGCGGAGGCCCGCAGAGATCCGGGCTGGATGACCCAGACGCACCGCGTTCACACCGGCGGCGACCAGCCGCTCGAGCACATTGTCGCAGGCGGTGTTGGACGGCGCAGTGACAAAAATACTTTTTTTCCGGGCGGCGGCCTGACGGACCAGCTCAACCAAGACGGTGGTCTTGCCCGTCCCGGGCGGGCCGTGCACCAGCATCAGCTCGCGCGCGTCCAGACATTTGCGGACCGCTTCGCGCTGAGAATCATTTAAGCCCGGATCAAACCATTCCAGCCCGCCCGATCCGGCGCCGATAACCTCCTGCGAGGGCTCCGCGCTTCCGAGCGAAATATCCCTCAGGCGCGCTAAAACGCGGCTATGCGTCTGGATCACCGCGTCCAGCGCGTCGAGCATTCGGCGGTAGGTCACCGAGTTGGCGGATTTATGAAGATCAAATCGCTTGATCTCGTCGAATTCTTCCGGCAGCGGACGGTGAAACGCCACGGTCAGGGAATCGGTGGATTTTTCATAAACGGTGCCGGACGGACATTCGCGCATCTTCTCCCGGCGCGGGACGAGCGTCACCAAGTCCCCTTCTTCCAGCGTAAAGATCGGCAGCGGCCGGCCGCCTTCACGACTGAAGGTGATCAGCACATGCTCGGCGGGACTGTACGAGCGGCCCGAAATAGAAAGCGCCAGCAGCGACTTGCCGCGAAGCTCCCGCGCCTCCGGCGAAAGCGCGAGGAATTCCCTGCGGATTTCCTCCGTCTCCTCCATCTCCTCAAGCTTCACGAGGTCTTTCAGATGCAAAAAATAATTCTTGTCTTCAGCTTTCATAAAAAAAATAAACCCAGGGGCCACCTGGGTTTATCCAATATGGTTTTTGCGGAATGCTATTTTATATCTTTTTCGTAACCACAGTCGGGACAGATCCCCGATTCCGCGTAATCGACCGACTTTTCCTTACACCCGGGACAGGCTTTGGGTTTGACGGCGACCTTTTCACTCTTCTCGTCCTCGTCCTCTTCATCGAGATCAATGTCTTCGTCGTCCTCGTCGACAATGTCGTCGTCCTTAAAGTCGGTCGCGCACATGGCGCACATAAATTCCTTGTCGTCGTTGTACTCGCCGTCCTCAACGCTAAAAAGCTCTTCGCACTTGCTGCACTTGGGCATCAAACCCTCCTACGATATTAAAAAACTGTTACGAACTCGATCTGCTAGTAAGATTATACTGATGATTGCAAAAGCTTCAAGATGCCGGAGACAATTTTTTGACCGTGGAAACGAAGGGTTCTAGCCGGTCACTCCGCTGATCGTGCCCGGTCCGATAATTCCTCCGGAGATCACGGTTTTTAACCCCTCTTCAACCGTCCAGCCCGGGTCGCGGACTTCATCTTCCCGTACGATGACCATGGTGCCCGATGTGGGGTTGGGCGGCGTCGGGATAAAAACCTTCAAAAGCTTCACCGGAGAGCTTCCGTCCTCAAGCGATCCGGTCACAAACCCGATGGTCCAGGTGGTCGGGTTCAGATAGCGCACCAACACAACTTTTTTAAAAAGCTGTTTGTCTTCGTGCGAAAGACTCTGCGAGATTTGTTTTCCGACCTGATAAGTGGTGCGCACCAGCGGAATTCGATCGCTGATCTTTTCGATGATGCCGAAGATCTGCTTGCCCGCGAGGTTGGACGCGATCAATCCGACGAGATACAGCAGGACCAGCACGAGCAGGATACCGAGCCCGGGGATCGAAAATCCGATAACTTTTTCGATCAGGCCGGTGACCCGCTTGTCGATCATGAAGTACAAAAATTGAACCGCCAGCACCGAGATTAAGATCGGAATTACCGCGATCAGGCCGCGGAGCATATAGGTTCGGATATGCGCCAGCGCCTTGGAAGGAACGGGCGGCTTGATCATGAGTTCAGCACCATCACGGAGGAATCCTTCTTTAAGTTACGAGTGAGCTGCCGGATCACGTCTCCGCGGAGCATGTTCACGAGCGGAGCATACTCCGTCATACCTACGAATACCGTTTTTGCCCCCAGCTCGTTCGCCGCGTGCGCCAGCATCTTACCCGCCTGGTGCCCAACCTGCCACACGGGGATCGCCGTCACACCATGCTCGGCGAGCGCATGCTCGACCTCCGCCAAAATCTCCAACGCCTTCGCCGACGGTGTGATCTCATCTGGAAGGTCGGCGGCGGAGGGAATTTCTTCGACATAGCAGAGGTAGATCGCGTTCTCATGATGCAGCTTGATCTGCCGGGCGGCATTGGCGATCATGCTCGGGGTCAGCCGCTTAAGCGCCAGCATAAAAGTGCTCTTGTAAAGCGGGCCGATATCCTTGGCTTCAAAAACGGTAAGCACTTCCGAGCTGGGCACCATGACCGACGGAATCGGGATCGGCATAAAGGTTTTGACAAAACGTCTCAAGAGCAGTCCCGTGCCCACCACGATCAGGGCGAATACCAGCGCCTGCGGCTTTTGGACGGCGATCGTGATCTCGATGAGGACGAGCACCAGGCATGTGCCGCCCAGCAAGAATCTTTGCCAGAACTTGAGCGGGAGCTCGCGGTTAAAGGTGCAGGCCCCCAGATTGAACGCGATCGCGCCGACAACGCCAATGGCATAAAGCGCCGCCAATTGAAGCAAGTCCTGAACGAAAAAAAGCACCAACATCGGAACTGCGGTTGCGACGAGCAGCGAGAGCCACGGCACTCCAAATCGGTTCAATTTTGTAAAAAATTGCGGCAGCTCGCGGTCTTTGGCGAACGCGAACTGAATGCTGGTGAATGAATTCACCGCCGTATTCACCGCGGAGATCAAAAGCAGAGCAAACACGATCGAGATCGCTTCGCCGAACCACGGCGCCACGTAATAAGCTCCCAGCACGCGCAGCATGTCTTCGACATGATCGTGAAGATTGGGCACACCGTTCATCGCGATTCCCAACAAAAATGTCAGCACGGACACCTCGAGCATCACCGGCACAATCGCCCACTTGGCCGTTTTTCGAACCGGCTCAACCATGACGCCCGTCATATTAGCAACGGCTTCCGCGCCCGATATCGCCAGCACGATGCCCGCGAAGACCCCCCAGTTTTCCATGAATTTGCCCTGCGGCCATACCAGGGTCACATCAGAAAGATGGGGCAATGTGCCCAGAAAAAGAACTCCCGCGAGTATGGAGGCGGTCACCGCCACCACAGCGGCGATGTTACTCACCTTCGAAGGCCCGATCCAATTAATGATCCCCACGACTGCGATGGACCCTATTGCCCACATAGCCGGATGGCTCACACCGAAGTACTGGAATGCCGATAAGGCACTCAGCGAAGCGGTCACCACATAGCCTGCTATCAGCATCAGACCACCGATCATCGCGAGCAAACGCGAGCGGTTCCGCAGCGCCGAATAAACACCGCCTCCGTCAGGGTACAACGGGCAGATTATCATGTAGCTGAACCCTACCAGCATCGTCAAAATCGCCATCAAGCCCAAATAGAACCAGGAGGCATGACCCGCCAGCGCAAACGCGATCCCAATAACATAAGCCTTGCTCGTGCCCCAGTCGCCATAGAGCATGGCGCCTGCCTGGAACCACTTGAGCTCACGCGGCCGGTCTACTTTTTTCAGCATCAACATAAAACCTACCTAAATATTTTTTATATTAACAATTGCGGTAAGCGATATTATATCTTAGCAACGCAGTAAAAAATTATTTATGCCGTGGTCGGGTCTTGGAGGCTGGCTTGGGTTTGGGCGTTGGTTTGAGCTTGGGTTTGGACTTTGAATTGGACTTCGCCTGGGCGGCGATGGGCTTGTTGGACGAGGCGCCTGTTAAATTGATTTTTTTTCCGTCTTCAAAATGAGTTTGGCTGATCTCTTTTTTGTCAGGACTGAAGACACGGTACGGACCGACGGGCACCCCGCGTTCGTAGACCATTTCAGTCGTGCGGACGCCGTCCTTGCCGTATTGCCGATGCGGGCCGTCCAGCTTCCCTTCCGCATAATGGACTTCCTCAGTGATCATGCCGTCCGGATTGTACCGGCGGGCCGGACCGTCCAGCTTGTCGTGCCGATAGGTCCGTACCTCTTCCAAAACACCTTGAGCCGAATATCGCTCGAACGGCCCCTCAAGCATACCGTCGCGGTACACCGCCCGGGTTTTGACCCCCCCGTCCGCGAAATAAGTCTCCACGAGCCCGCTTACAGAATCCTCTGCCCAGACGAATCCGCCAAAGATTAAAACGGACGCAATGATTCCGCCGATCCTTAAGGATATTGTTAAAAAATTCTTCATTCCAGAACTACGCCTTGTCAGTCAAGTCTGTGAGTATCCGTGCAAATTCAGCTTTTTTCATTTTTCCGGTCGCCATCCGAAGCATCGTCTGAATAAGGACTCCTTTAGGATCATCGATCGAGATCCCATTGAGTTCCAAAAAAACCAGACACGCTGAGAGCGCTGTGCGCTTGTTGCCGTCCACGAACGGATGGTTTTGACAAATATGAAAGACATAAGCAGCCGCCATCAAATAAATTCCTTCGTGAAGATAAACTCCACCGAAGGATGACTCGGGCTGTGCGGCGGCGGACTCCAACAAACGCAGGTCCCGCACGCCCGCGTCCCCTCCAAATCGGCGGATCTGGTCGGCATGGAGCTGTATTACTTCCGCTAGGGTCAAAAACTGCGGATCGGACATTTCTATTTGGCCAATTCGCGGAAGGTGGCCGCGTGCCGTTCGTGAATCTTGGCCATGGCGCGCTTGAACTTGCGCTCATGGGCCTCACTGGCCACCGGCGAAATGATCAGGTTGCGGCCGTCCGTCGAAATTTCGAGCGCGGTATCCGCTGTGATGTGCAACAAATCAAGGATCGGCTTGTCGATAACCAGTGCCGAGCTATTGCCGTGGGCCGTCAGCTTTTTAATCATACAAAACCTCCGTGTTATTACATAGTATATACATTGTAATAACCTATTTGTCAAGTAGGTCGAGGACTCGGAGGAGCCGGGTTAGGCTGTTTGCTTGATCTCGTTGACGAGCTGGCCGACGGTTTCTTTGGCGGAGCCTAAGAGCATGAGGGTCTTGGGGTTAAAGAAGAGGTCGTTCTCGACGCCCGCAAAGCCGGTGGCAAGGCCGCGCTTCATGAAGATGATCTGCTTGGCTTTTTCGATCTCGATGATCGGCATGCCGAAGATCGGGCTTCCGGGATTGGACTTGGCCGCAGGATTCACGACATCGTTGGCGCCGATCACGAGCGCGACATCGACCTGGGCCATTTCGGAATTGATCTCATCCATCTCGATCAGATTGTCATACGGAATATCGGCTTCGGCCAAGAGCACATTCATATGCCCCGGCATGCGGCCCGCGACCGGATGGATCGCGAACTTCACGCTGATCCCGCGCTTCGTGAGCTGGTCAAAAAGTTCGCGTACTTTATGCTGTGCCTGCGCGACGGCAAGACCGTACCCGGGCACGATCACCACCGACTGGGCATTGCGCAAATACTCCGCCGCGTCTTCCGGCGTCGCCACACGATGATTTTTCTCCTCGCCACCGGTCGCGGACGCCTTGGCCGTCTGACCGAACGCGCCAAAAAGAACATTCGCGAAGGAGCGGTTCATCGCCTTGCACATAATGACCGACAAGATCAAGCCGCTCGCTCCGTCCAGCGCGCCGGCAATGATGAGCAGCGGGTTGTTGAGCACGAAGCCCATCGCCACCGCCGAGAGCCCCGCGTACGCGTTAAGAAGCGAGATCACCGTCGGCATGTCCGCGCCGCCGATAGGCAGGATCAAGAATATTCCGAAGATCACCGAGAGGACCGCGATCGCGATGAACATTGCGTCCGCCGCGGGCGCAGTGGGATTGAACGCCAGCACGCCGCCAAGGACGACGGCGGCGCCGAGCACGGACAGGTTGACGATATTCTGACCCGGATAAGTGATCGGCCGTCCCGAGATGACGCCTTGAAGCTTCAGCGCCGCCATGATGCTTCCGGTAAAAGTCAAAAAGCCCAGCAGCACCTCAAATACGATGGCGCCGGTCACAAAGTGAGTGAGTTCGTGCGGCGCGAACACAAAATATTTGGCCGTTCCGACCAGCGCGGCCGCCAGGGCGCCAAACGCGTGCGAAAGCGCCGTCCGTTGGGGCACGGCCGTGATCGGCACCTGGGCGAGCGGCAAG
>JAGVCY010000272.1 GCA_020058965.1 Candidatus Omnitrophota bacterium
CCTGCAGGGACCCGGTTATGACAAGCGGATCGGAGATATTGATATTCGTGTCTGCCACCCCGGCGAGATCCGATAAACATCCGATCCTCCGCTTCGATCTCAGCGAGCTAGTTCATTTTTGATAGTCTCTCAACGTATCCCGGCTGAACTTAATCTGAGGCAACGGCCAGGCGGAGGCCCAGGGAGTCGAGGATCTTGACCAAGGTTTGGATTTCTGGGTTCCCTTTTTTTGAAAATATTCTGTAGAGATTTGCCCGGTTCAACTTGGTCTTGGACGCAAGCTTCGAGAGTCCACCCTGCGCTTCCGCCACATTTTTGATGGCCGTCAAAAACTCATTCTCGGTTCCGTCTTCCAGGTAGGTGTTCAAATACTCGGCCGCAAACTCGGGTTTTTTTAACATCTCAATTTTTAAATCATGGAACTGTCTCATATTCTCCTCTCATGATCCTTGAATAGCCCTCTTGCCTACCTGCAAATGAATTGTATCTTATATCATACATATTTACAATCCCCTCCTCACTATATAGACGCTCCGGGGATTTAAATTTATTAGCTTTTTGAAGAATTATTAAAATATTGTTTTGATTAACGCGATCGACTGGAATTTAATGGAGAGCGAAATCTTCGGGCGACTCTAGGAGACCACAGTCTCCGCAACCAATTGAATCGGTTTATTCCTGAAGATAATTTGTGTTTTGAGCGAGGGAGAGTTCGGCTTTTTTGAGTTCTTTGCCGAGGTAGGCGATGTGTTCTTTGATCTGGAACCATTCCGCGCCGGCGAGTTTTTCCTCTTGGAAGATTGTGTGATAAATGTCCTCGCATTTCTTCCCAGAAAAAATCCTCACGATCCGGTGCTCGCGGTCGCAGACAGCCAGCTCGATCACCTTCTTTTCTTTATCGGCACGGATGAGAATGTAGGCGCCCGACGGGTCGGCCCGCCAGTCGCGGATGGGGTCGTGCGAAGGACAGCTGAGCTCCCGGCAGTCGGGATGGAGGGTCTGCTTTTTCCAAACGGAAGATGGATTCATGGGATCTCCTAAAACGAGACTTTGACGCCGATGTTCATGTTGCGTTCCGCGGCGGGGTAGACATCGCGCGTGACATGGGGCGAGCCGAAGGCCGATTTTTCGATTTCGTAGGTGTTGTATTTCTCGTCAAAAAGATTGTTCACCTCAACAAAAAACTCCCAATTTTTGAGCGTGTAGGCGAACCGCGCGTCGGCGGTATAAAATCCGTCCGCGCGGGACTTGCTGTTGTCCAAATCATTGCCGATCACGCGCTCCCCCGTCACCCGCCCCTGGAACGAAAATAAAAAGTGTTCCCAGGCCTTTAGCGTCAGCTGGTGCGTGAACTGCCGGTCCGGAACCAGCGGTATTAATTTTTCATCGTTCAGCCCTCCGTTAAATTCGGGCTTTTGCCAGGCGTGGCCGAAGCCGATCTCGAACCGCTGCACCTCCTTCAATTCCGCCAGACGCAGTATATTGAATGAGACGGAAGTTTCGACGCCGGTGCGGCGCGTCTTGTCGTAGTTGGAATTGCTGAAGGTGCTGGGATCGAAGTAAATTTCGTCCTCGATGTCCATACGGTAAGACACGATGCTCAAGGAAGCGAATTTCCAAAAACCGTGCCGTAAGCCGGCCTCGTATTGCATCCCCTTCTGCTGATCCAGATTTGTGTTGAGGCCGCCGAAGGAGCTGTACCACTCGTCGGTCGCGAGAAATCGAAAGGTCTTCTGAGCGCCCACAAACACATTGGAACCCGGAGCAAAAACATATTTCGCGCCGACCAAACCGGTCCACTCGTCCACCTCGCGCCCTGTTTCAACCCTCGCCCCGCGGTCGTCGAAGTCGTATTCCGCCTGTTGATACCGGCCGCCGGCATTCAAAAATAGGCCGCCGACCGTCTCCACCTCCAAAAAGCTGTATGCACCGATTTCATCTTTCGAAATCGTGACATCGTCCGTATTCGTCCCGCTGCCGATGATGTCATTCTCGGTGCTGTAAGTGTCGACGCCTACAACGAAGTCAACCTCCCTCCCAAAAAGCTCGCTGTTAAAAATATATTTGGTGAGCACACCCCATTGGCCGATGTTTCGGTCGGAGTTGAAGGTGCCAAAAAACGAGTCAGACACCTCTCGATCCTTCAAGGTCACATCCACCATTAAATGCCCCCACTCCCCCGCGTCATCGCCAAGCGCGCAGTCGACGCCCAGCCGCGTAAAAATCTCTTCCGTTTCGGAATCATTGTCGTCGGCCGCGCCTCTGCGGCCAAGCCGGGCCAACTCATTCTCGTCCAAGCCTCCCGGAAGCTCCGTGTCATCGCCATGGCCGCCGATCTCCAGATCCAGCGCCAGCCGATCTCCCCAGTCGTAAGTCAGCCGCGTGTTGAAGTTCCGCGCCAACACATCACTGCCGTCCCGATACCCCTTATCGTCGTCATAACTGGCATAAGCATAGTATCCCAGCCCTCCCGTCCGACCCGAAACCTGCCCCGATTCTTTGCTGCGTTCATAACTGCCGGATTGATGCGCCAAGGTCCAGCGCGGATCGCCCTTGCCTTCCTTGGTGATGATGTTGATCACACCGCCCACGGCGTTATCGCCGTACAGGACACTGCCGGCGCCGCGCAAGATCTCGATGCGTTCGATCGCTTCGACTGGGATCTGGATCAGATCCGGACCGGACAGATCCACGGAATTCAACTTCCGGTCGTTCACAAGCACAAGCACATTGCTCACCGCGGCATCGCCGAATCCGCGGATATCGACCACCGAGGATTTGGAAGTGCTGAGATTGTACGCGTGCACTCCGGGCACCTGCTGCAGAACTTCGGCCACCGTGCGCGCGCCGGACGCTTCGATCGCCGCCGCGTCGATCACCGTGATGTCCCCGGTGAGTTCGTACTCGCGATTGCCGATACGAGTCGCGGTGACCACCACCGGATCCGCCTCAACCGTCTCGGTCATTTTGGCCGCATAAGCAGGATCTCCGAACAAGGCCATACTGCTCGAAGCAAAAACCAGACCGGCAACTTTAAGAAATGGGCTTTTCATATTTCTCCTTTGTGGCAAATAAAAAAACGAGTGCGCTCTAAAAGAGAGCGCACCCGTTGATCTTAATCTCTTGCTTGGACCTTCCCATCGTTCGTGGGCCTTGGTCGCTCATGTTCCGGTGGTATTCGGACTTGGCCGTCTGCTGAAAAAGCCGCGTCTGCTTCGTTGCTCGTCGCTCGCATACGCGAAGAGTATGCTTCACTCCTCGCGCCTCGCATCCGCAGCTTTTTGAGCAGACGGCGTATTCAGCCGAACCTGAACAACCTTACCGTGGCGGGACCGCTCGGGATTTTCACCCGATTCCCTCATTAAACCTCACCCGACTAGCGGGCTAGGTGCCGGAACATTTTAATTTTTAATTCTTAACAGCAGCTGTTTGTGTGGACGCACGCCGCGCCATCCACGCATAACCTCCGATTAAAACATAGCTGTAGGCCAAGGTGCTCAACAAAGAATTTCTAAAAAACGGCAGGGCCAGAATATAGCAGTCCGCCAACCCCGCCCAGGTCTTGGGGTAATCCGTCAGCCATACCCCAAAATTCGATATCACATAAAAAACAACCGCCGCGGCAACCGAACACGCCGACAAACGCGCCCAAGCCGCGCTACGACGCAATAACAGCCCGACACACACCGCCGCGGCCACGCCCACCCAGGTCACCAAAAAGCTTGGATAAAATCCCAGAACGAGGTCCGTGAGCAACATCATCGCCAGCGGCACCAAAAACTTCTGCTTGCCCGGCAAGTACGCGCCGGAAAAAAGCGACAGCGCCAGCACTGGCGTAAAATCCCAAACATGCGGGATCACCCGGCTCAAAAATCCGACGATCAAAATGGCGGCCGCTGCGTAAGCGCTCATCCGTGGTTAAAACTCATAGGGGTTCTGAATCCCGAACTTCTTTGATAGCGACCGGATCTCCCGCTCGTCCTCGTCGTTGGGTCCGTCGAGGGTGATGCGGCTGAGGTGGTGATAAAATTTATTGAACGCCCAATTGACCGCGATGTCCTTGGTTCCAGTTTCTGCCTCCGCCATGGACCGCGAAAAAATAAACTCCTTCATTTCTCCGTTGATCTCGCCAACGACCCGGACCGAAAATTTGTCCTCGGCCGTGAATTTGCCGTAGATCACGAACGCCGTGTCGCGATAAAAATCCGGAAGGTCGCGGGGAAAGCTCTCATTTTCCTTTAGACCCGACAGCTGATAATTCACATTGATGAGCAGAGGGTTGCGGATCTTGTCATATAACTCCGAAATTCGCTTCTTGATCTCGTTGGTCTTGAGCGCGTACTCCGACCATCCGCGATTTTGATACGACAAAAAGTCCAGCAGGTAGCGGTTGACGCGCGATCCGCCGCTAAACGAAAAAATGGACCGGCTCTTGTGGTTGATGCGAGCGATTTCGGTGATGAGACGCGTCGTCGATAGAATTCCCTGAGTCGGCCGGCCGTCGGACAGGAAGATGATGTAGGACGGATTCATGGACGCCTTTTTCTGAATGGTTTCCAAAAACGCCTCATAAATATCGGTGCGTTCACTCGACTCCAGCTTGTTCAGGAACCAGATCGTTTCTTTGATCCCATCGCGGGTCTTCTCAATGGGCTTGGGGGCAAGCGCCGTGATCTTGTCCTTGAAGGTGTAGATGTTGTACCGGTCTCCGGGATTCAGATTCGTCACGGCGTATTGAATTCCACGGATAAATTGATCCAACCGGTCCTTTTGGATGCTGAGACTGGCGTCCATCAAAAAAATCACTTCCTTGGGCATCACTTCAAGTTTGTCTGCGTCCTTGCCCGGCGAGATCGAGATCTGATAATACTTTTCCCCGTCCGCCGGGTCCTGGTAGGTCGCGACTTTGACCTGGATCAGATCGTCGATCATGCGTTGGCCCGTTCCGTCCCCGGGCCCGAGTCCCGCAAACATGCTGTACACCGGATCCTGCACCCCCGCCTTCTGTGGAGTAAATGCGAACATCGTCTCGCCGATCGCGCCCGGCGTCTCGATGGCGGAATTCAGAGCTGCGGCCGAAGAGGTCGCTTCTGAGACCACATGCTGGGAGGGCGCGCTCTGAGCCAAAATGCGCGGCGCCGAAGGGTTGTGTTCTTTGAGGCGGTTTTGGGGCACATTGGGCCGGTACGGAGCCGATCCACCGACAAGCATTTTGGGATTATCAAAGGCTTTTTCAAAATTCGGGGATTTTAAATCCTCCACCTGGACCGGCGCGATACGGGCCGCGGCGCGCGACTTGGAGTCGGGGTCCGGATTCTTTAAATTTTCGATATAACTCTGCACGAGCTTTTGTTTAGCGCCCGATTCGATCGTGACGGGATGCAGGTCGAACATTTTTTTTGTTTCGGTGATGAGATGCTTCGCGCCGGGTAGAAACCAGATCATCGCCAAAAATAAAAATCCCACATGCAGCGCTGCCGAGATCGCGAATGAAGATTGAGCCATCCGTTGTTGTTTCATCGTGACAATGCCTTTAGTCGTTGGTTGGCCTCCCCGGCCAGGCTGTGCTTCGGATACCGCTCCAGAAGCTCACGGTAGGCCTGGGTGGCCTTTTCGGTGTCTTTGGCCTTTTCGAAGGCCTGCCCCGCGCCCCACAATGCCTGAGGAACGGTCGAGGGCTCATCGTACAAAATGGCCACAGCAAAAAAAGTCTTGGCCGCTTCCTTGTAATTTTTGGAATCTTGATACATCTGGCCGAGCTTCATGCGCACCCGGATCGAAAACTGATGATTATCCCCGGCAAGCTTCAGCGCGTCTTCCAGCGCATCCTCAGCGGCGGCCCCGTTGCCCTGCTTCGCCAGCGCCAAACCCTTTCCCAGCGCCGCCGGTCCGCTCAGCGGACCGACTCCCTCCAAAACCCGGTCGTATCCAGCGACCGCTTCACTCAACCGGCCCGACAAACGGTCTGCCTCAGCCTGATAAAAAGCCAGTTCGTCCTCATGCCCCGCCGCTCCGAACTTTTTTTCAAAAAATCCGACGGTTTGCGACAGCTTCTTCACGGACTCCGAATGCGCGTAAATATCCGCGGTCCATAAGTAAGGTTCGGGGTCCGGCGCGAACGCCGGAAAATCCCGGAACAACTTCAGGTACATCGCGGCGGCCGAGCGGTACTGGCTGAGCGTAACATAACCGAACGCGCGGTTTTTGAGCAGTTCCGCGTAACGCTCGGCCGGCACATCCTTGCGCGATATCTTGAGATAGATCTTGAGCGCACCGCGGGTATCGCCGGAGCGTTGGGCGTTGGCGGCGCGAAGCATTGCGATTTCCTTCGGATTCACCGAATCGGAAAACCGACGAACATGATTGTCGTAGGTTTCGGACGCGCGCTCGAATTGACCGGCTTCCGTGTAAAGCCCGGCCAGACGCAAATGGACCTTTTGCGACTCCGGTCCGGCGGGATAACGATCCAAAAATCGATGCGCGTCCTCAATCGCTTTGGGATATTCTTTGAGCTTCACTTCCACCAGAATCAAGTCCGAAAACGCCTTGGTCGAAAGCTCCGTATCCGGATAGGCCTTCAAAAATGCTCTAAAAGCGTCCGCCGCCTGCTTGTAATCGTGATGCTCCGAAAACAGGTACGCGCGTGCCAGCGCCGCCTTGTCCCGCAAACCGGATTGAGGATCCCCCGCAATTTTTTCGTACGCCGCGAGCGCGTCTTCGGTGCGGCCCAGGGCCTTCAGCGCTTCCGCGCGCAAAAACGCGATTTCGTCCGCGGACAAGCTCTGCTTCGCTTCCTCGCTGTCCAAAAACGCCATCGCCTGCTCGGCCTGTCCCTGCGCGATCATGTTCTGTGTCACGCCCAACTTGGCGGCCTTCGTGTCCTCCGGCTTCAGCCCCTCGGCCTTCATGACCTCCTGATACACGCCCTGCGCGGCATCCTTTTGGCCGTTCCGAGACAATCCCTTGGCGGCCAGGAGCTTGAATTCCACCCGCTTCTTAGGGTCCTTGATGCGCCCCTTTTCCTGCTCGGTGGCCTTGGCCAATTCCTCGAACTGCTCCGAATTAACCAGCGCGCTCATGTAATTCAACAACGCGTCTTCGGACAATTCCTGATTGGCGTCCGACTCATACGCTTGTTTAAAAAACTTCGCCGCCTCCGCGGGCTTGTTGGCTTTGGTCAGCGCCTTGCCCGACCCCATCCACGCCAATTGCTTCACATCCGGCTCCGAAGTTTTGGCCGCTTCCTCAAAAAGTTTGTCCGCCTCTTCCGCTTTGTCCTGCGCCAATAACACTTCGCCCGAATAATACCGTGCGTACGGCGTATACGGGTTGGGTATCGGGCTGTCCAACACTTCTTTAAAGTGAGCGGCCGCGGCGTTTAAATAACCCTGATCAAAACTGATCTTTCCCTCGTAATACCGCCCCGCGATCCGCACCGCGTCGCTCTTCGCGGATCTCAGCTCATGAAAAACTGCGAACGCTTCCTGCGGCTGTTCCTGATACAAAAGCGTCTCCCCGATCCGCTGACGGGCTTTATCCACATCGACCGCGTCCGCAAACTTCTGCTGATAGATCTTAAATTTTTCTCTCGCCTCGGAATATCTCTTGAGAAAAAATAGTGACTCTCCCGCTCCCAACAGCGCTTCTCCGTAAACTTCTTTTGCTCCGGCATCCTGGAGCAAGCCGTTGTACTCCTCCAATGCCATGTCGTACATATCCCGCGCATAAAGTCCTTTTGCAAAATCCAACCGATCCCCCAAAGACTTCGCCGAAGATGGAGCGGCAGGAACGCTAGGTTTGGCAGGCGCGGTGGGCGCAACAGGAGCAATGGGCTTGGCAGGCACGGCGAGTGCGACAGGTTTGGCAGGCGCGGTGGGCGTAACGAGCACGGCGGGTGCGGCAGGCTTGGCAGGTGCAGTCGCCGCGACGGTTGTTTCCAC
>JAGVCY010000214.1 GCA_020058965.1 Candidatus Omnitrophota bacterium
GATATGGGGCGCTTAACAAGAAGTTTGGGTATTGCGGCATTGATCGTGTCGGGACTTTTGGGAAGCCCCAAATTCGCGGCAGCGGCGGTCAACCAGGAGCTCACCGGGGAAATCATCCGCGTTGAGCCGGGCGAAAAGCAGGTGCTCCTGCGAGTATTGGACGGCGCGGGCGTCGAGGGCCGGCAGGTGACGGTGCGGGTCGATCGGAAGACCCGGCTTCAGGGAGTCGGCAGCATTTCGGAGTTGAAGGAGGGGGGGCCGGTGAAGGCGGAGGTCAAAAAAAATTGGTTCTCGGATCAATGGACTGCCACGCGGCTCGTCTATGTTCCCGCAGAAAAAGGGAAGCGCACCAGTCCCACCGACAAAGCGCAGCTGCATGATGTCGAAAATCGGTTCGCTCATGGACAAATGGGCGACATCGAGTACGAGACCAAGCGGCAGGAATTTGAAAAATAGTTGATCGTAAATATCGGTAAATAAAAGGGGATGTTATGAAGACGGAATCAGTGTTTGTATCAAAAAAATCCAGAGTGTCTTTATTCGCGTTATTTGCGTTGCTCGTTCTTCCGGTGTGTTTGCCGTCCCAGGCGGATACGACCGTCGTGGTGGATGAAAACAATCGGGTAGTTCAGGTCAGCCAAAATCAGCCCCAGATGCTCGTTGTGCAGGAAGTCCCCACGCTCGTGACCCAGACCGTCGTCGCCCAACCGGTGATCGTCACAACGGTGGACAACTCGGCGGACTTCGAGGGGGAGATCGAGAAGATCGACCGTGCGGCGGGTTCGATGGAAGTGATTGATACCGAAGGCAGGTCGCGGCAAGTGTTTATCAACCAGGCCACGATGGACTACTACCGTTCGGGCGACTATGTGCGGATTCATCCGATCGCGGGAACGCGGGAAGTGACCTTTGTTCGTGGAGAGAGCAACCGCTATCTTGAAGGGCGCATCACCCGGGTCGATCTTGCAGCCAACTCCATCACGGTGCACGACACACGCGGTCGGGACAAAAAAATCGATCTGAAGCAGGGAATGGTCACCGGCTACAAGGTGGACGATTATGTCCGTATTCATCTGGCGGCAGACCTCAAAGAAGCCAAGATGATCCGCACGATCAAGTCATAAGCGGAACCAAGAAGGCGTCGCCGGGGATTTATGCCTGGCGACGGCCCTCGCTCGTCTGAATTCCGGCGAAGATCAGCGCAAATTAAAGGAATTTGTTTATGAAGGCATCCGATCTTTTGGTGAAGTGTCTTGAGAGCGAAGGCGTTCGATTTGTCTTTGGGATTCCGGGCGAAGAGATAGAAGATCTGCTTTTTTCTTTGCAGGCGTCTTCGATCCGATTTATTCCGACGCGACATGAACAGGGGGCGGCATTTATGGCGGACGCTTGGGGACGGCTCACCGGTAAAGCGGGGGTCTGTCTTTCGACGCTGGGGCCGGGCGCGACCAATTTGGTGACCGGGGTTGCCGATGCGAATCTCGATAAGAGCCCCGTGGTGGCGATCACCGGACAGGCCGGACTCAGACGATTGCACAAAGAAAGCCATCAATACCTCGACATCGTCGGAATGTTCCGCACGATCACCAAATGGAATGTCGGCCTCGCGGACCCCGACAGCATTCCTGAGGTTGTCCGAAAAGCTTTTAAGATCGCCGAGAGCGAAAAGCCCGGAGCCACTCACATCCAGCTACCCGAAGACATCGCTCGGCTCGAGTCAGAGGGCGGTCATCCGATCCCCGATGTCGAAGTGCGCAGGCCCGATCCCGACAACCAAGCGCTTCACAAAGCCGTTGAGCTTTTAAAAAAATCCAAACATCCTCTCATCCTGGCGGGCAACGGAGCGGTGCGCAAGCCCGTCACCCAACAGCTCGCCAATTTTGCCGAAAAACATAATATTCCGGTCGTCAGCACCTTTATGGGCCGGGGAGCCATATCGGATCGGAGCGACCAATCGCTGTTGGCCGTTGGCCTGGGATTCAGGGACATCGTGATGGAAGCAATGGAAAAAGCGGATCTCGTGATCACCGCCGGCTACGACATCGCGGAATATTCGCCCGACAAATGGAATCCCAAAAACGACAAGAAGATCATCCATATCGACTTCACTCCCGCGGAAGTGTACGCGCACTATCAGCCGGCCGTCGAAATCGTGGCCGATGTCGCGGCGACCTTCAGGGAATTAGACTTGCTGTTTGATAAAACGGGCAGGATCTATGACGGGTCCTGGTACGCCCCGGTCCGTCATAAGATCCTATCGGACATTCAAAGCTATGAATTAAAAAACGGACAGCGGTTCACCATTCCGGGTGTTTTAAACATTCTCCGATCCATCATGAGCGACGAGGATCTTCTGATCAGCGATGTCGGAAGCCATAAAATGTGGATCGCGCGGAACTTTCCGGTGTACTGTCCGAACGGATGCCTGATCTCCAACGGGCTGGCCAGCATGGGCTTCGCTCTGCCGGCAGCGGTCGCCGCGTCGCTGTTGGATCCGAACCGGCGCGTGGTGGCCGCGATGGGTGACGGCGGGTTTTTGATGAACTCGCAGGAGCTTGAGACGGCCCAGCGGCTGAAGCTCGGCTTCACGACGATCATTTTTAATGACAACGATTACGGCCTGATCAGCTGGAAACAGCGCATGGACAAAGGCCGGTCCACCGGCACGCATCTGACGAATCCCGACTTTAAAAAATACGCCGAGAGCTTCGGCATCAAAGGGTATCGCCCGACGAATCTACGCGAACTTAAAAAACAGCTGACGCAGGCCGTTCAGTCGCGTGAATTATGTCTTGTCGAAATCCCCGTGGATCCGGGCGTTAATATGAAATTGGCTGAAAAACTCAAAAAGTTAAAGCAACGGAAAACGCCAAAAAATTCGAAAGGGCGGCCCTCATGAGCATCGACACCCTCAACCCCGCGACCGGACAATTGATCCGGTCTTATACCGAAATGACCGGCGAGGAAGTGGAGCGGCGGATTCAGGCGGCGGCCACGGCATTTGGCATTTGGCGGCGAGAGAGCTTTGAGAAAAAGTCGGTGATGATGAAGAATGCCGCGGCGCGGCTCAGGTCCAATCAGGATTCTTATGCGCGGCTCATGGCGTTCGAAATGGGGAAGCCGCTGACCCAGGGCCTGGCGGAGATCGAAAAAAGCGCCCGGGTCTGCGAGTATTACGCGGAACAGGCGGAAGCTTTTTTGAAGCCCGAAGAAATCTCAACCGACGCGTCCAAAAGCTACGCCGCGTTCGAACCGCTCGGTGTTTTGTTGGCGGTGATGCCGTGGAACTTTCCCTTCTGGCAGGTATTTAGGGCGGCGGTGCCCGCGCTCATGGCCGGGAACACGGTGCTGCTCAAGCACGCGTCCAATGTGCCGGATTGCGCGGAAGCGATCGAAGCGATTTTTAAAGTGGCGGGGTTTCCGGAAGGCGTTTTTACCAACCTCTTTGTCAGGACGGAACGGACGGAATATCTGGTCGGTCATCCGTTGGTGAAGGCCGTGACGCTGACGGGCAGCGTCGGCGCCGGACGGGCCGTGGCGGCCAAAGCCGGAGCCGGGCTTAAAAAATCCGTGCTGGAACTCGGTGGAAGCGACGCTTACATTATTTTGGACGATGCCGATTTGGAAGAGGCCGTTAAAATTTGCGCGGCTTCCCGGCTTATCAACTCCGGGCAGAGCTGTGTCTCGGCCAAACGATTCATTGTTGAGGCGGGCGTGCACGACGCGTTTCTTAAGGGACTCGTGAGTGAGATGCGGCATCAAAAAATGGGCGATCCGCTGGAAGACGGCACCACGGTGGGGCCGCTCGCCCGAAAAGATTTAAGGGACGGCGTCCATCGGCAGGTGACCGATAGTGTCGCCCAGGGCGCCAAGTTGATCCTGGGCGGGCACATTCCGCCGCTGGACGGATTTTTTTACGCGCCGACGATTTTGTCGGAAGTTATCCCGGGGATGACGGCTTTTGACGAGGAAATCTTCGGACCTGTCGCGGCGGTGACCCGGGCCCGAGACGAGGCGGACGCGATCCGATTGGCCAATGATTCGGTGTTCGGATTGGGCGCGGCAATTTTTACCAAGGATGTTAAAAAAGGGGAGCGCATCGCGCATGAAGAGCTCAAGGCGGGATGCGCGTTTGTGAACGCGGCCGTAAAATCGGACTTGCGGCTTCCGTTTGGCGGCGTCGATCAATCCGGATACGGCCGCGAGCTTGGAATTTACGGGATCCGCGAATTCGTGAACATCAAGGCGGTTTATGTCCGATGAAGCAGCGAAGGCCATCCCCGACCGGGCCTCCGTTCAAAAATTAGCGGAGGCCGGTCCGAGCCGCAAAAAAACCGGCAAGGTGCGCGGCCGGACCGTGATTCAAGGGGTATCGGTGGTGGGCGGCTTTGCGGCGGGGCGGGTTTTTAAGTATCAGGATGTTTTTTCACGCGAAGTGGAAGTGTACGAGATCAAGGAGAGCCGAATCGGGCGCGAGCTCGAACGCCTTGACCGTGCGATTCAATCCGTCGAAAAAAATCTGGTGCGGATGAAGCAGACGGTCAAAAAACAGGTGGACTCCAGCCAGGCCGCCATTTTTGAAGCTCACCGGCAGATCCTTCGGGACGCCACCCTGCTCAAGGAGATCGAGGAAGGGCTCAAAGCACAGCTGGTGAACATCGAGCATGTGGTCCGTCAGGTGTTCAGCCGTTGGGAGCGGAAACTCAAGGATTCCACCAACATCGAAATTCGCGAACGGTCTTCGGACATCGCCGACATCGGTAGAAGCCTTTTAAAAGAACTCCTGGGGATTCGCGGCAAC
>JAGVCY010000202.1 GCA_020058965.1 Candidatus Omnitrophota bacterium
CGCCAGCTTAAGACCGACCCCGGCCTCCCCGCTCAGCTCACAGCCACGATCTCCAAGACCATCCCCCTCGTCGACCGCGACATCGTGGACGCCGAACGCCTCCTAAGAGCCGCTTAACCGCCTGCTCAAAAAGCCGCATCTGCTTCGTTCTCGGTCGCTCGCGCACCGTAGAGTGCGCGTCGCTCCCTCGGGCCTCGCATCTGCACATTTTTGAGCAGGTGGTCAGCTCTGCAAACGCTTGAGGGCTTGTTTGTAGATTTCTGCGTGGCGGCGGATGCCGACCGCGAGGATAAAGACTTGCCGCTTTTTTTCGTCGACCCGGTAAACGATCCGATAATCATCAAATATTTTTAGCTTTCGATAACCGGCCAGCTCGCGGCTCAGCGCTTCTCCGGCGATCTTCGGGTGGGAGCCCAACATTTCGATGATCTTTTTTTTGATCTTGGATTTGGTTTTATCATCAAAATGTCGGCTGTCGTCACGGATCACTTCCCGATGAAGCGCGATTTTAAAATCCACTCCGATCACCACTTCCGAATATCAACAAAGTCCGAGGGCTTGGATTCCTTATCGCGCTTAACTGCCAACATGCCCAAGATGTACTCTTCCGCGTAATCCAGCATCAGCTCTTCGTGCGCGTACTGCTGATAGTCCACCATGACGGCCACGGGGTGATTATGTTTTTCCAGGATCACCCGATGATTCTTCAGCTCCTTCAGGATCAGCTCGGACTTGTTGCGAAGCTCACTCAAACCCGCGATGGTCGTTTCTTTTTTAACCGTGATCATAGACCCTCCTCAATAGGCAGAGTATACATTGTGACATTATTTATTACAATATTTGTCATATTTATTGTCATCATTTAGTTTATTTAAGATCTAGCAGACTGCTAAGCTGACGCGGATCGCTTGGTCGACGCGGGTCATGTCCCGACGGTCCAGTGAGCCGATATGAGATTCGAGACGGATTTTGTCGATGGTGCGGATCTGACTCAATAGAACCGTCGAATTGGATCCAAGCCCTGCCGTCCCCTTTGGCAGAAAAACATTGGTCGGAAATTCCCTGCTAAAAGCGCGCGTCGTAACAGGGGCGATGATCGTGGTGACGGATCGCTCGTTACCGATGTTGTTTTGGATAACCAGAACCGGCCTGCGTCCCGCCTGCTCCGAACCCCTCACCGGATTGAGATCGACCCAAAACAAGTCACCTCGCTTAAGAGACATTTTTGAACGACTCGCCGTCTAATTGTGAAAAATCCGTCAAAAGCTCCTTAGCGATATCGTTCAATTCGTCGTAGGACTCTCTCAAGAGCGCATTTCTCTCGTTGCGCTTCTTCAGCTCCAAATAGACCCGAACCGCCTTTTGGATGAGCGTGCTGCGCCCCATTTTTTCACGCTTGGCTTCCCGATCCAAAGCACGCTTCAGTTCAAGAGGAACTGTGATACTCAAATAACTCATGCGGCACCTCACTATGTACTTTGAGTATATACTCAACTATATACTAATTCAAGACCGTGGTCCGGGCCGCAGTTTGAGAGGTTGGAGCTATTTAAGATTCCTGGGAGTCGGGAAAATTGTAGTTATTGAATCGGCTGATCGTTTCGATCAGCTGGTCAGGAGTTTCGACTTGGTTGACGCGGGCGCGGAGGTCGGCGGCACCGGGGAAACCCTTGAAGTACCAGCAAGCGATTTTGCGGCATTTGAGGACACCTAGGTACGGACCTTCGTTTTTGATCTCGAGTTCGGCGTGCTGGAGAAAAGCTTTTTTGCGTTCTTCGAGCGTCGGCTCAACCGGCGCCGGTCGACCGTCAAGGACTGCTTGCACCGACCGGTAAATCCAGGGATTGCCGAGTGCGCCGCGGCCGAGCATCACACCGTCACAGCCGGTGATGTCGAGCATCCGTTGAGCATCCTCGCCGGAATTTACATCACCGTTTCCAAAAACAGGAATCTTCACAGCGCGCTTAACCCTGCCGATCGCATCCCAATTGGCCTTGCCGGTGTAGGCCTGCTCGCGCGTGCGGCCGTGCACGCTCACCGCGGCCAACCCTTCCTCCTCGGCGATCTGAGCCATCCGAATCGCCTCGTCGCCCGAAGGGTCGGCGAAGCCAAGCCGCATCTTGGCCGTAAACGGGATGCGCTTGATATTTTTTTGCATCGCCTTAAAAATCGCACGCGCCGCGTCCGGCTCCTTGAGCAGCGCTGAGCCGCCGCCGGGTCCCGTGATCTTGGGGACCGGACAGCCGATGTTGATATCGATCAGATCGTAACCCATCCCCTCCGCGATCGCCGCCGCCTCCCCCATCGCGTCCGCGCGGCATCCGACCAGCTGACACCCGAGCGGCCGGTCTGACTCAACGGTCTTCATAAGCTCAAGCGCCTTGCGATTGTGCCGGATCAGCGACTCGCACGACACCATCTCCATGAACGCCATCTCCATCCCATGCTCGCGCGCCACCAGCCGAAACGCCAAATCCGTGCACCCCGCCATCGGCGACTGAATGATATTCGTCTTGAGCTTTAAATCCTTAAGCTGAATCATGGGGAAGAAAAACTAACCGATTGCGATCATGCGTTCGATTGAGAGGCGGGCGCGGGCGGCGATGTCGTCGGGGACTTTGACGACAAATTGCATTTTTTCTAGGGAGCGGGCGATTTTTTCTAGCGTGTTCATCTTCATGTACTCGCAGGTCGCTTTGTCGCCGACGGGATAAAACGCTTTGTCCGGATGTTTATCGGCAAGCTGCTCGACCAGCCCGGTCTCGGTCGCGATCAGGAACTCTTTTTTCGGTGAAGTCTCGACATGTTTCACCATGCCGCCCGTTGAGAGAATTTTGTCGGCAAGATGCATGGACTTCGTGAGACAGCCGCACTCGGGGTGCATGAGGAGTTCCGCGTCGGGATACTGCTGTTTAATTTTTTCGATATGCTCGCTGTTGATCCGCGCATGAACATGGCAGAAGCCCGGCCACAGGTGCAGCTTGCGTCCGGTCTGCCGTTGAGCGTACAGCCCGAGGAAAAAATCGGGGACGAACAGAATTTCCTTATCTGCCGGTATCGACGAAACGACCTGACACGCGTTGGCCGAGGTGCAGGCGTAATCACTCTCGGCTTTGACGGTGGCCGGTGTGTTCACATAACAAACCACGATGCCGCCCGGGTGTTCCTGCTTCCATTTGCGCACATCTTCCGCCTTCACCATGCTGGCGAGCGAACAACCGGCGTCCGGATCAGGCATGAGGACGGTCTTGCTCGGCGAAAGAATGCTCACCGTCTCAGCCATGAAGTGCACGCCCGAAAAAAGGATCACATCTTCTTTGAGCTTTTCGGCGATGCGCGCCAAATAAAGCGAATCGCCCACATAATCCGCGACACGCTGAATATCCATGGCCTGATAATTGTGTGCGAGAATAGCCGCGTTACGCTGTTTTTTGAGCGCGGAAATTTCGTCCTGAATGGAGTTAAAAAGCTGTTTTACCACGGGATGAGTATATCAGAAATTTCCATTGCGTATCTTGTTGAACCATATGATAATATCGTTAAGAATTGCTAAATTTTTACCAACTAAAAGGAAG
>JAGVCY010000263.1 GCA_020058965.1 Candidatus Omnitrophota bacterium
CGCGCGGTTGGCGATAATCACTCAGATCGAAAAGATCGGTCCTCAGAATATCGTGGACGTGGCGAATTATATCGCGTTCGCGGCCGAGGTTCATACAGCCGATCTCACTAAAGAGGATGAAGCTGTGCTTAGATTGGGTGCCGGGGAAGCGGCACATAAATACACGGTCACGGGAATCGCGCAAAAATGGGATGTTCTGGTCCATGACAGCGGATCAGATTTTGTGAAAAGAATCATTATTCGTAGATACGGTAGTGAGTCTGTCTCTAGCCCTGCCAGCCAAATAGGTCAGGATTTAATTTATGCGGCCAGTAATCCTGCGTATAGAGATGACTACTCGATCGATTCGATCGTAAAAACGATCGCACACAGAGCCGAGCAGAGTCAGCTCGCCGCCCAAGCCGACAGCAACGCCCCCACCGCCGCGCGGTTGGCGGAAAGCTTAGATATGCGTTCCCGCATTAATCGCCTCCAGAAACTGGGTGTTCTGACTGTCGCCCAGGCTATCGATGCTAGGCAGAAACTGAAGAAGCTATTGCAAGAAGGAATTACCGCTAGAGACTTCAGAATCAGACTTGAAGATCTAATCGCGGCTTTAAGGAAACATTTGCTTGCCGAGATCAAACGTGTCGGCCAAGCAGGCGATGAACCTGAGGTTTATCGGATTGATTTTAATCGTGCGCAGATTGGGATTAGTACCGATGGAATAATTTTCTCTTCAGCCGGAGTGTCCTTAAGACAAGCGGCGGACCTCGATCACCTGGAAGCGCTTCTTTTGCAAATTCCAGCAGCAATCGCGTTAAAGCAAAAGGCTTTGGCCGGCGCGC
The DNA here is from genome assembly GCA_020058965.1 of Candidatus Omnitrophota bacterium. Classification (GTDB taxonomy): domain Bacteria; phylum Omnitrophota; class Gorgyraeia; order 2-02-FULL-51-18; family JAGOUK01; genus JAGOUK01. Next base: position 828 of record JAGVCY010000263.1, read on the forward strand.
GGCTGGCTGATGATGGTCCATTTGATGCCAAATTTGCAATTCATAAACCCGAGCTTCTTAGGGCTCCAGACCAGCGTGGTGTGATTCTTCGTGCCAGGGTGAATTTAAATGACCCTGATACGCATGCATCCATCAGCAAATGGATGGATGGCACTCGTGTGGGCGATGGATTCATACTTGAACAAGCGACACTTTATTTTTCAACCGACAGGCGCACTCAAGAGGGATTTATCCCCACGATTATTTTGATATATGACGCCGGAAGAAATGTTGCATCTGTCAGTGCCGTCGGCGTACCATTCGATAAGAGATTCGCCATTGCCAGTACGCTTGAAAATATTGTTCTTCTCGAGAACGCTGCTCAAAATGAATATCATATTCCGCGAATTCACTCGTCGAGAAAAATCCGCAGGATAATCCGTCTACCAGAGGACGAAACATATTTTGAGTTGGTTCAGCCCAAAGAGGAAATCCCTGCCGGCGGGCGGTTGGCTGGCAGGGCCGGTGAAGTATCGCCAGAAATGAAGCGGTTTGTGATTCGGGCGATGGCAATCCAGGATCCGGGAGCTAATGGATTGGGGCTTTATGTGTCATCGGGTAGTCCGTTGGATTTAATAACGGATAGAACGGATTTATTTTTATTTCGGCTGAAGTCGGACACGAGAGCTTCCGTGCCCCCAGCAGGTCATCGGATATTCTGGATTAAGTATCCCGATGGACGGGAGGCAACTTTTATGGCAACTGCCAGCGAAATACATGAAGCCGTAAGCGATCACCAAGAGAGGCCGTTCGAAACCAAGCTGTGGGCGGTGATCAAGGCCATCCAATCGTCCTATCAAACAGTTGACCTGGAATTCATGAATGTGCAGGACTTTGAGGCAATCCGGTTATCAGACCCGCGTACCTCGCCGAACCACGATAATCAAATTGATCTCGCGGATATCCTTAGTGGAGCGTCCAAGGATGGACTGGTGGTTAATCTGGCGGCATTTTTAGCCTATCTTGATAAGAGTTCAAGAGCACATCACAGCAGAGGGATTCAATTTTGGATAAGCCCCGCTCAAGCCAATCAAATGGACAAGCTAGCGGCCAAAGACCCGCGCTCTGCAGCCCTTTGGAAGCAGATCCGGGAAAAATCTGAAAGAGGAGAAATACAGATCGGCATAGCTCCATTAGACAAGGAATCGATCAAGATAAAATTTGGTGTGCCCAAAGGCGTCCGGAACCGAACCAAGGGAACGGCCACTTTTGCCCTGAGACCTGTCCGTGGTAACCAATTGGTCGATTTTGCCGCCATCGGCCTTGGCAATCTCATGACCTACGCTTTGGCGCCTTCAAACAATCCCAAAGACTTAAGCAAGGCCAGTTCCGACCAACTGACCGACGCCATGCTGAACCTTGCCAAACATCGCGGCGTCAAACTCACACGCGAGGAGCTGTTGAAGCGCATCCTGAACGGCGGGTGGAAAAAGAACGAGGCCTTCCGATCCCTGATATCCGGCGTGCTCGCCAGCTGGGCCCAAGCCATCCGCGCCACTGCCTCCGCGGCTTAGGTTTTACGCCCTCCGGTCTTTACAACGGTCACCGAGGAGGGTATACTAATCCCTTCACAAAAGGGAAAATAGAGAGAAGGAGATTAGGATTTTTATGGCCCTCACGAAAGAAAACAAGCAATTGGTCATCAAGGACTTCCAGGAAAGCGCCAAAGACACCGGTTCCTGCAAGGTTCAGGTCGCCATTCTCACCGAACGCATCAACTCGCTGTCAGACCACTTCAAGGCCCACGTCAAGGATAACCATTCCCGCCGCGGTCTTTTGATGCTCGTCTCCAAGCGCCGCCGTCTTTTGAACTATGTTCAAAAGCGCAGCCAGACGGAATACGAAGAACTCATTCAGCGCCTCAAGATCCGCAAATAACACGAAAGAAAATTTCATCCAATGACTACCAAGACGAGTGAACTCTCTCTTGGCAATGGGAAACTCATTGCCAGAACCGGGCATGTCGCCCGGCAAGCCCACGGAGCCGTAACGCTCCAATACGGTGACACCATGATCCTGGTGACCGTCTGCGCCTCGGCCGATGTTAAAGAAGGCCAGGACTTTTTTCCGCTGACCGTCGAATATCAAGAAAAAATGTACGCCGCGGGCATGATCCCGGGCAGTTTTTTTAAACGCGAAGGAAAGGCCACCGAAAAGGAAGTCCTGACCTCCCGTCTGACCGATCGTCCGATCCGTCCCTTGTTCCCGGATCACTTTTTGAACGAAGTCCAGATCATCGCGTCGGTCATCTCGGCCGACGGCGTGAACGATCCGGATGTTTGGTCCGTCAACGGCGCGTCGCTCGCGCTCATGTTGTCGGGTCTTCCGTTTTTGGGACCCGTGGGCTGTGTTCGCGTCGCCGAAATCGACGGCAAGCTTGAACTGAACCCGACCTTTGAAGCGATGAAGCTCGCGACGCTTGACCTTGTGGTTGCCGGAACGCGCGAAGGCGTGACGATGATCGAATCCGAAGCCAAGGAAGTGACCGAGGAGCGCATGATCGAAGCGCTTGA
>JAGVCY010000040.1 GCA_020058965.1 Candidatus Omnitrophota bacterium
GAATTGATGATGACTCCTCGAAGCGCGACATTCCCCTCGTCGGCACCCACCGCACTATCGATAGCCGGTCGAATCCTATCGTCCAGGAGATCCCCCGCCACATTCACGCCCTCGGCCGCATCGCGCTCGTTTTTAAAGAATACAAATGCCGCCTGTCTGCGGCTGATCAAAAACCTGTCGAGCTCAATTCCTATCCATTTAGCGCCGCTGAAGTACATTGTTAAGTCGCCCGTGCTCGCTTGGTTGAGCATACGGAGTTCCTGCTTCACTGGAGCATCCCTATCCTCTACTCCTTTTTTGAGATCAGCTGCGGACGCGTGGAACAGGCGAATGCCAATGGCTGTTCCCATATCGGCAGGATCGATAGAATTCTCATATTTTTCGATAAAAAACTCGACCTGCTGGTTGTCCTGCAAATTGAAGGACTGCAATTGGCGGAATATTTCTGTTCCGTCGTCGGACGATATATGACCTGCTTTCACAAAGCCATCGATGGCATCCCCGGCACCGATCAATCCCGCGGCGCGGCCGGCGGATTCGGAGAGCAAGGTTCTGGCGGCGGCTTTTTTTGCCGGGTCAACGACTGCGCCTGGGACAGCCGGCTGATCGACGGATTCAATTGGATTGTATTTGGGCCGTTGCTTATCCTTGTAGGACACGCGAATGATTCCTTCTCCTTTTGTCTCTTGAACCGTAAAAATACCGAGCTGATTTCCTTCTCTTGATAAAATTCCTGAAATTCCGCGTTCATCAAACGCTTCGACAGATCCTTCAATTCGATTTTTTAAATCTTTTTGCAACCGCAGAGCAGAGGGTTGCGCGGTGGGTTCGGTGCTAGCGGGAACAAACAGAGATTCGGTCACATAGATGCGCTTGGTGCTTGCCGCGACCCTTCCATCCGCGATTACTTCTATAGACTTCTCGGAGTATCTTTTTTTGATATCTCCAAGCAATGTTCCGTCGCGTCCATACGCCTCATCCGCCGCCACAAAAACCTCCAAATTTCCGGATAGCTGACTGTACGACGGGCTTAGCCCGCTGTTCTTGAGAAGACCTACGGCGGTCAACGGAATCAAATTTCCAGCCGCTTTGAAGGAATACTCTGATGGGATCAGCGGTTCGAGCGTACCGATCAAGAACCCGCGAAGCATGCGTCGGGCGGCCGGAGCGTCGGTGACCGCTTGGGTCATGGCGCGGTCGGCGGTCTTGAGGTATTCGCGGCCGGCGGCTGCATCCACGCGACCATTCTCGGACAAGTCCGTTTTTTTGGCGAGCCAGTCCAGCGTCACGGAGGTCTGGTGACGACCTTGAGCGATCTGATTTCTTGCCTCCAAACGAGACAAAGACTTGTAGGCGGCAGAATAGTCAGATGAGGCAAATTCGCCGGCGATCGCGCGCGACAGGATTCGGACTCCACTATCGGCTGACGGATCTTCCGCAAGTGCGGCCGCCTGCCACATTGACAGAACTGCTTGGAGGCCGATGCCGGCGACAGATATTTTTTGTTCACCGGACATCCGAATTACCCTGTACTGATCGGGCTCATTTCCAGCCCAGAGCTTGTACGCGAGCGTGAGGTCTTCCTGGATCAATGCTTTGACTACGCGGTTAAAAGTATCGGACACCGCGTCGCCTGATTCTCCGTGAATCATGCCAACTTGAGCTGAGCTATCGGCTCCGGGGCGGCTTGCCGACTTCAACGCGGCCACTCCGTTGGCCATCCCCACCAACCCGATAAGACCAAGGTCTTTCTCTGTGATCTTCTTCGGATATCCAGCCGCCAAATCTGCCTCCGGAACCCGCTTTATATTGGAAAGCTGATCGCTTTGACCTTCAAGATACGGAAGTGCTTTGACAAAGCTTCCTTTGCGCAATTCATCGGTCATACCGTCGGCGAGCTCGTACGCCCGATAGACTCTGCCTATGAGAATTACTCGTATCATATCGTGCATCGGAGCGCCCATGGTGCTGATCGAGTCGCCGAACTCCCTGCTTGATCTCAGCACTTCCGGCAAGCTCCGATCGTCTTCCGGTCCGTTGCCATAGGCGGCGATAAGCTGGGTCGTCGCCTCCAACAATTTGACCGCGGCGGCACGCTCAGGAGTAGTCGGGGTCGGTAATTCGGCGGCGAGCGGCTGATCGGCGGTGGCATGAATCAGCCCCAAGAATTCATAGGCGTTTTTCATTTGATCCGCGTCGACCAGCCAGCCGTTGGCACTGCCATCCCAAGTGGCCGTCACCGCCAAATCACCGCGGCGGACAAAATCCACTTTGGCTCCGTGCTCATAGCCAATTTGACCGTTTTTACCAAAAACAATGGGGCCGGCCACCAACCGCTTATTGGGTTCGCCGGGGAATAGATGATTCACGGGAGCGGCGCCCGCCGCATCATCGATCCGTACTCTTGATCCGTGCGTGTTGTAGAGGTAGCCGGCTCCGACAAAGGCGATATGATCTTCCACGCGGTCGGTGGTTCGCAGGGTGTGATAGCCCGGAATGGGCTTGTCGTTGGCGAGCGCGGGCGCGATGACCGCATCGGTTGTAAGTCCTTCCGGAGTTGCCGGAGC
>JAGVCY010000039.1 GCA_020058965.1 Candidatus Omnitrophota bacterium
GATCGCTGCTGCTTTGCCAGTCTAGCGCCGCTGACATAAACATCTGGACCTGCGGATGAAGTGCCAACTGATATCGGCGCGGTCGCCCGGCCAGACACTTCTTTCGCTAAAAGTTCCTTGCGGTTGATATTCCCGTCTGGAAGCGTGTCGGGGTTAAAAAGATCCGCCAAGGCATAAGCGATGCGGGCCTGTCTAGGAACCCACCGGGCTTGGGGGTTCGAATCGGACGCATTCCGAATTGCCTCGGCGATTTCGCTGATCTTGCGTGATTCGCCCGGACCCGCAGGCATTTCCCAGGGCGTGGCCGTGGTGTCATAAACCACATTCGGCTGGGTTTTTCCAACTTCAAAAAGCTTGGATTCCGGAAGCCATTTTAAAAATCGTTTGCCCAGCCAGGGAATATGCTTCAGCATACCGACCGTCCGGGTGTAGGCCGGGATCCGCGAAGGATAATCGGCCACCCAGTCGGCGGCATAACGGAACATCCGGTACTGGGCGGCCAAATACACCAAGGATCGATAGCGGCGGCCGATGATCTCTTTCACCACATCCGGAGCATCGGCCGATGCGAGCGCCTCTTCCGAAACGCTGAATCCTCCAATGGGAATGTCCTTGTAAAATGTTTTCTCTGGAGACCCCTGACCGATCGAATAAATGGTCGGCGGCAATCCCCAATGGGTGGTTCCGGTAAAGTGATTTCCGACCATTTTGTTCGCGCCGGATTCGGCCGCCTCGTAAGCGCTGCGATCCTCGGCATCGTGGCGCTCAAAAAACAAGAATGGTTTACCGCGGCTGCCTCCTCCATGTTCCTGAATGACCGTGCGGTTGGTTTCGCCGTGCACTTCGGGAGAAGCGATGTCCCAGCTCAATCCAAAAAGATCACGGAAGAACCGACTCTCGATCCCGGGATGTTTGCCCACAATGACGATCCGCTTGGTTCCCATTTTGTTGAACAGAGGCTTATTACGGAACCACCGATCCAAATAAATATTGGCCTCTCCTTGAACGGTGTAATACACCGCATCCAGGGCCCGCAGAGCCCAGCGGATGAGTCGCGGCGGATCGCTGACCACCGCATAGGTGAGAAGGGCCGCCTGCCATCCGGCGATCGGCCACATCACGGCCGCCGAAATGATTCCCAAAATATTCGGAACGATCACCTGAAAAAGCGGCCAGCCGAACAGCACGCTAAAAAATGTATAAGGCCGGGTAAGACTCTGGGATTTAAGACCTTCCAGGATATCCCCGCCAACCTCTTCACCGACCTGCTTCAGGATCTTCTGATCCGATGCGTTGTTGCTCTCTCCCCCCGCATCGACTCCGGTGACATAAGAAAGCGCTCTCTCAAAGTCATGGTGGCGGCCGTTCACAAATCGGATGTCGTCGGCGGAAAATCCCATTCCCAGCACATCCGAGTCTCCGCTGTGTTCACGCACCCTCAGCAGCAGATGATTAAAGATCCGCGTCAAAAGGTAGTCCGTGGCGATCGTGGGCGCGATCGGGTCCTCGGAAAGATCCTTGCCAACGCCGTTCCAAAAAAGAAGGCGGTTGGGAGCGGCGCCCTTATGGTAATCTTGGCCGCTATCGAGGCCCATGCGGGTGTACCATTCTCCCGCCGCGACAAATACATCGCCGACTCCCTGGTGACCCGCCGATGCGGCCTTCAGCTTCTCTTCCTGAATCCGTTGACGCGCATGTTCCGCCGCCCATCGGGGCGCAGCCGTTTCGCCCGATTGGCTCACGACCAACACGACCGTGTCGGGTCCGATCGGGACCGGGCGGCCGGATTTTAATCTGGCGATGTATTCATTTCCACTGATCGACTGAACCTGAAGGCCCATCTTTCCGAACAGCGGCGCATAGTCCGAAACCAGTTCGCGGGCCAAATCATCGTTTTTGTCATGCCCGATGACCAGCACGCTCATTTCGTTGGGGCGCGTGGACTGGAAACGCATCCCCGCATCGCGGGCGGCGGCGACCGACAGGCGCTCCTGTTCGCGGATCCGATCGATCTGACGGATCACTTTATCTGCAAAAAATTCCGCGGCACTGTAATTCCGGGAGTGCCCGTTGCTAAAATCATCGTCGATCTGGCTTACGGCGCCGGTGACGCGGTGGTTGCTCCGGGCGACGGCATCGTCACCCGCCTTGGGCGCCTCCGGCATCTGAATCCATTCATTGCCGTTCAAACTCACTTGACGGGCGCGGATTTCTTGTGCGGTCAAATACCGGCGTTCTCCCCAGGAATAAACCCGATCGATACCCTGTGCGCCGGAAAGCGTCACTTCACCGCTCTTGTCCTTCAGATCAAAAACCCATGCGGACCGCGAGTCATGCACCCCGATCGCGGCCGCCGAAGCGGAGGCGCTCGTAAATAAATTCCGCCGCGGGTCATACACATGCGTGAGCGGCTGGCCTAGAGCGGCACTGACCACATGCTCCGGATCCGAAAGTGCCGCAGAAGTGGCGCCCTCGGTGCTCCCGGGCGCAAGAGTCGCCAAGGTCCACATTTCCGCCTCCATCAAGTCGTTGTACAAATAAAAATAAAGTGCCGCTTCCGCAAAATTGGTCTTTTGATTCGTGGTCCAGGAAGCGATCTCGTCATTTTCCAGTCTGGGGTCCCGTTCGAGCTCTGCGACGACGGCTTCGATAAATCTGCTTACTTCCTTTTTATCAACTCCGGATGAGGAGCCCGGCGTGAGGATGGAAGGGGCATGCTTTTGATAAACCGGTTCAACCACATTGGTCCAGAGACGGACCTGGTCCCGCACTTCTTCATAACTTCTTTTACCTGGGAAGGGTTCGAAGTCGGGGCGTGCGATCTCCAGCAAATAAGCCAACTGGATCGACTTGTACCAATTTTGCTGGGTATAAAAGAGCGTCACCCAGCCCACTCGTGGATTATTGTCTCCTTCCAATTCAACCAATCCGTCCTTTTTGAGATCCCGAACCGCTTTGGCCCCTTCCCGCGAAAGATCATCCCCATGAGTGTGACGGGACGGAAAAAGTTTTTCCAAAAAATGTCTTTGTTGTTGCGTGTTCATCGCGGTGCCCAGACGCCCCAAATAGGCATTATGCCGCACACCGTTATTGTCTCCGTTAAATCCACTCGCGGTGATGTCATACACATGTCCGCTGGTGTCATCCTCTTCCTGGAATGTGCCGTCCGGATCGAATGGCTCCAGCGTCGCGACATCGAGAACGGGCGCCCACTGAAGCGCCGAAAAGTCGTGCAGCTGGGTTTCTGGGGCAGTTGTTTTTCCACCCGTGGCGTACCGGCCGTGAAAAATGATCATCACCGGGTCCGCGCCGGTGTAGCCGGCGGCTTGCGCGGTGGACAAGATCTCGTGGATAGTTTGGATCATCATTTGCGTAGAATCCTGGCGCTTCCCCTTCACATCTTTAAAAAATAAAAAGACATGTTTGCCTTTGGGATCCTTGGCCAACACATACATTCCGAGCGCCTGATCGCCGCGCACCTTGGTGTGGCGCAGCATCGTATCGATGTGATCATAAAACCGCTCCGGCAGAATGGTTCGCAGGTCCGCGTCGCCCTCGATGCGGTGCGCTACAACATCCCCAACGCCGCATAGACGCGCGCCGGCCTCCATCGCCGAAATCACGCCCTGCGAGCGGATGTCGCGAATGCTGTTATCAGGAGCGATCGTGACGCGAAAAACCTCTCTCGCACCGTCGTTCACGCCGCCGTTGCCAACGATGGGAAGATCCACTTCATAAACACCGGGCGAAGAAGCCCGCCCGCCGGACAAATTCCGCGGAAGGGCGTTGCGGCCGTCTGCAACTTCCGCAAATACCCGGGCCAACACATCCGGAGTTATATCCGACTCAAAGGGCTGGGCCGGCAATCTCCTCAGGCGTCCGATCTGCCTCGCTGCGACTTCGGCTGGAATGCCGCCGGTCCTGACATAAAAGTTTTGGGTGGCGGCCAACACACCCGCCAAACCGGCCCGGCGGGCGGGTCCGTCCTGCGCGCCTTGAAAGGTGTCATAAATGGAGTTTGCGGCCAGATAAACATCCGCATCTTCCATCTCAGCTTCCAATTCTCTGGGCTTGCGGGTCAGCACCGTGATATAGGGACGGCGGCCTTTGGCCTCGGCATCGAACTTCGGCATGACAACCAAATAGGAAAGATTGTCCTGGCCCATCAGATCCGCGAGACCCTCCGAGTGAAACCCTCCCGTCACCAGAGCCGCAACCCGGACATTCTCGCACCTCATTTGGCGGAGGGTGTTCTTCAGCAGGGCGGCATTCCGCTTTTCGGCAATTTGATAAAACCTCACCGCAGCGGAGAGGTTTTTATTTAAAAAGTCAAAATCGTCCGCTCGGCCGACATGAATGCCGTGCTTGTCCCCGAGCACCTCCAGCCGCTGCTTGATCGAGGAAAGGTCATGATCCGCGAGGTGTGCTTTGAACTCAGCGTAATCGGAGGCAGACAAAGTCATCCGGAACAAGCGGCTCAAAATATCCACGGACTTCGAAATCGCAGCCAGCGACCGGGCGTCATCGGTCGTCAAAAGGCGTTCCTTGACACGCTGCTCAAAAATATCAGATTCCTTTAAAACGGCGGACAGATCGACTCTTTCGCACATTGCGGCGTACGCCGTGTAAATCAAAAGATGCGGATATTTCCTGGTCGGAACGCCGTGTGTCCGGCACAGTTGCAGCAGATCCCGATGGAACAAGCCGGCCATCGACTGCGTGCGCTGAAAGTCATCCATGCGCCCGCGAAGCTGTCGAAGCTCTTCCGGCGTGAGCCGGACTGCCAGCGCCTCCATCAGCGCTTCCCGCTCCAGATCCGCCCGCTTAAAATCCGCTCTCGATTCCATCCGGGTGATCCGGTAGAAGCGGATCAGACTCGGATAATCACGAAGGTCAACCCCGGCCGTTTTCGCCAGCCGAGCCATGAAGCGCCAATAGTCCGCAAATTTAAGACGCCCGCGCGCCTGAGCAAGTTGGTGCTTTTCCAAGCCGATCACCGCCGCCGGATAGATCCGCGCCTCCAAACGATCAACCACTCCGCGGATCTGGCCGATTCGAGCGCGGAGCATCGGCCGCAAGGCAATGATTTTTTTGAATGCTTCGATATTTTGAAGATAGAGCCGGGGGTTTTCGGCGCCATAAATGCGCAGACGGCCGGGCGAGGAAATCGAATAAAATTCTGCGGCCGAGATCTGGCCCGCCCCCAAAAGATAGTCAGCCGTGCGTTCACGCGCCTGATCGACCGTAAAACTCGAGAGCACCGCCGTATCAACACCGCCGACGGCTCCCTCCAGCCCGACAAATCGCACATCGTATTTCTCGACCAGTTCTCCCAGAATGGCGGCGATCCCGTGCTGAGCCCCCAGCTGAGAATGAGCTTCCTGAATATTGATGATGGTTTCCGCGCCGTGCCGCAAATACTGTTCGTGTGTGATCCCCAGGCCGGGCGAAACCGCAAAATGCTCCGTACCGGCAGTTTGAGGTGCCGCCACCCCTTGGGCGCAAGCGATGTCGTGTGCAAAAATGCACGCGACCAGAATCCCCGAAAAAAGCCGTAATGGGGAGTGCTGCTTTTTAAACACTTACACTATCTCCCAAATATGCAGACATAAAAACGACTCCTCTTATTTTCATACGAGGAGTCTACCCGACAAGTGTGACAATAATGTTACGCGCAGATAAATTGGATTTTACGAAGGTTTGCCTTTATAGAACTGAATCTGGTTCCGGCCGCCGGTTTTGGCGGCATAGAGGGCCTGGTCCGCACAGCGCTTCATGTCCTCCGATGTTTTGACATCGGGATGTTTGC
>JAGVCY010000129.1 GCA_020058965.1 Candidatus Omnitrophota bacterium
ATCGCCACGTCGATCATTTGATGCGGGATCACTTCTTTGAGTTTTTCGGTGAGGACGCGTCCGCGGTCCGCGGCCTGTCCGCGCGGCGCGATCATGCTGAGCGCTTCACAAATATCGCCGTTCAGCATAATGTCCACTTTGACCAGCGGCTCCGCTCTAAAGCCCTTGACCTCATAGTCCATTGAGCCGTAGCCTTTGCTCAACGACTTGATCTTATCGTTGAAGTCGATGATGATCTCGGCGAGCGGAAAATTATAAACGACCCGGACGCGTTCCGCGTCAATGAACTCGGTGGCGATGTAACGTCCGCGGCGCTTTTCGCTCAAGTCCAGCAGGGCACCCAGATGCGCCTTGGGGACGATCATCCGGGCCTCGACATAGGGCTCGCGGGTTTCGGCGATCTTTTGAACTTCCGGCATGCGGGCGGGGTTATCGATATTCAGCGTTTCTCCGCTGACGGTGACCACCTGATACACCACCGACGGTGACGTGACGACGAGTTCCAGATTGTACTCGCGCTCCAGACGCTCCTGCACGATTTCCATATGCAACAGCCCCAAAAATCCGCATCGAAATCCAAAACCAAAGGATGCGGAATTTTCATTTTCATATACAAAAGATGAATCGTTAAGATTGAGCTTGGCGATCGTGTCTCGCAGCAGCCCCAAGTCCTTGGAATTCATCGGAAAAATTCCCGCATACACCATCGGGCTCATCTTGCGGTAGCCGGGCAGCGGTTTATCGGCGGGACGCGCGGTATCGGTCAGCGTGTCTCCCGGCTCCACCATTTTGGCTTCACGGATATTGCACACCACATAACCCGCCTCGCCGGCGCCGAGCTGATCACACGGAACGGGCTTCGGCGTCATGAAGCCCACTTCCAGCACCTCGTGCTCAGTATTGTTGGCCATCATCTTAACCTTGGCGCCCTTGCGAACCCTGCCGTTCATGACGCGGACATAGGCAATAACGCCTTTGTAATTGTCGTACAGGGAGTCGAATATAAGCGCTTGAAGCGGCGCGTCGGGATCGCCTTCGGGCGGCGGAACGGCGGTAACGATGCGCTCAAGAACATCCTGAATTCCAATATTCATTTTGGCGCTGACGGGAATGACCTCTTCCTTGGGAATCCCCAAGATCTCCGAAACCTGCACCTTGATGCGCTCCGGGTCCGCGTTGGGCAGATCAATTTTATTGATGACGGGAATGATCTCGATGTTGTTCTCAAGCGCGAGGTAAAGATTGGCGACGGTCTGCGCTTCAACTCCCTGCGCGGCATCGACGACCAAGAGCGCGCCTTCGACGGCCCGCAGGCTCTTCGACACTTCAAATGAAAAATCGATATGGCCGGGCGTGTCGATCAGGTTCAGGATGTAATCCTTGCCGGCCAATGAACGGTATTTAACCCGGACCGCGCTGGCCTTGATCGTGATGCCGCGCTCCTTTTCGAGGTCCATGCTGTCCAGAAGCTGGTTCTCAAAATCGCGGACCGAAATAGCTCCTGTCATTTGCAAGATACGATCCGCGAGCGTGGATTTGCCGTGGTCGATATGCGCGATGATGCAGAAATTACGAATGTGTTCGATCTTCATCCCTGAAGCGAAAGCGCCAAACGCTCCCCCCACCCAACCAGGGTCTCGGCTTCACCGGGCGCCTGCGACTCGGCATAGACGCGCAGCAGCGGCTCGGTACCGGACATACGAAAAAGCAGCCAGGCGTCCTTGTGCATCAAAAACTTCACCCCGTCCGCCGTGTTTTTGCCGACACAGGGTATGCCGTCGATATCCTTCGGAGCGAGTCCTTGCAAGTGGGCTAAAAATCCCGCCTTGGCGCTTTCCGGATATTTCATGTCGCGGCGCGCGTACAAAAATTTTCCGAAGCGTTTTTCGACATCGAGCAGGATTTCTTCAAAAGTTTGATTGCGGTACTCCATCATTTGGATCAACAGCAGAGCCGAGAGGACCCCGTCGCGCTCCTGCATGTAATTTTGAAATGCCAAACCGCCGGATTCCTCGCCGGCGATCAGCACATCATGCTTGCGCATAATGTCCACAATGTATTTAAAGCCAACCGGAGTTTCGTGGACCCTAAGGTTCAGGTGACGCGCGACACGGTAAATGAGCGCGGTATTCGACACGGTCGTGACCACATCGCCCTTTTTGCCGAGGTCCTCCGCCAGATGGAGCATGATCAGCGACAAAAGGGTTCCCGGCGAAACAAAAATTCCACCCAGGCGTGCCGCGCCGATCCTGTCCGCGTCGCCGTCGGTGATGAAGGCGGCGCTGAATTCAGCCGACTTCATTTTTTCGCAGGTCGTTGGAAAATTCTTCGCGATCGGCTCCGGCGCAAAGCCGCCAAAAGTCGTGTCGCGGTTCGAGCGCAAGGTCGTCACCCGCACCTGCGTCCCGGCCAGAATCTGTTCGATGTGCCGCTCACCCATACCGTGCATCGAGTCGACCAGAACCTTGAACGGATGCCGGTTAAAGGATTTCATATCCAGATACTTTTTGAGCGCGTCAAGATACGGAGTCATAAGGTCAACTTTGACGCGAGCGGCGTCGTCGGGCGTGCCTAGCCGGACCGGTGAACGATCCAGCGCCGCTTCGATCCCGCGGGTAATGGACACATCAGCCGAGCTTCCGTTATGGTCCTTAACTTTAAAGCCGTTGTAATCACCCGGATTGTGACTGGCTGTGATCGCAATACCGAGATCGTACTTATGATCGACGATCCAACGGCTCACGGCGGGCGTGGGTACGGCGCGATCCGAAAGCACGGCATCGATTTTGTTGGCGAGCAGAATTGAGGTGACGGCCGCGGCGAAGTTTTCAGAATCTTTTCTAAAATCATATCCTACGGCGACGCGAGGCTTAACCGACAGTCCGCGCGCCTTAAAATCATCATTGATGAAGTCTGAAAAAGCCTGCGCCATGCGCGAGACGTTTTCCATATTGTATTCCGTGCCCATGATGGCGCGCCAGCCGTCGGTGCCGAACTTGATCTTGGTCGAAGAGGTTGACATGTTACGAGAGCTCCTTTAAATCACGGACAGCTTTTGGAACATCGGTTTGGCGGAAAACCGCGGTTCCGGCCACCAGCACATTAGCCCCGTTCCGAACCGCGAGCGTTCCGGTCTGAGGCGTAATCCCGCCATCCACTTCAATATCTTTGTCGTAAATTTTTCGTAATTCCGCGATCTTAGGCATCATCTCCGGCATAAAGGATTGTCCGCCAAAACCCGGCTCGACCGTCATGATGAGCACCATATCGATCTTCGCCAGGAGCGTCTTAATATCGCTGATCGGCGTCCCGGGCTTGAGCGACACGCCGCGGCGTTTTCCGAGCGCCTGAATCTGATCCAGCGTTTCGGCCAGCCGCGCGCCGCAGGCCTCCGCGTGAACCGTGATGATGTCCGATCCCGCCTTTGCAAAATCCTCAAGATATTTCCAAGGCGCGTCGATCATGAGATGCACATCCAGCGGAACCCGGCTCACGCCCTTGATGGCCTTGACGATGAACGGCCCGACCGTAATATTTGGAACAAAATGGCCGTCCATCACATCGACATGAAGGTAGTCGCAGCCCGCGTCTTCGACGACGCGGATTTCCTGGGCCAAACGGCCAAAGTCCGCGGACAAAAGCGAGGGTGAAACTTTAATTTTTTGGTTCATCATATTTTGAAGCCGTCATTATAGACGGTTTTTACCCTTCTGGGTACTCATGAGGATCGTAGGGAGTGACCGGTCGCTTCGAATCCAGGTAATTTTGAAGGATTAAAATCGCGGAGAGCTCGTCGGAGCGCTCTTTTTGCTTTTTTCTTGAGAGATCCTGGCGGATCATCAGACGCTGGGCTTCGACTGAGGTCAGCCGCTCGTCCCAGGTGACAACCTCGCAGGTGACATGCTTCTTCAGCTCCTCGACCCAGGCCAGAACCAATTTGGCGCGGTCTCCGATTTCGCCGCTCATCTTGAGCGGCAGGCCGACCACGCAGGTTCCGACCTCTTTTTCCTTACAAATCGCTGTGAATTGCGGAAAGGTGCGGAGCGGTCCCTCGTTGATGATGGTTTTAAGCCCCTGCGCCGTGTAACCCAGCGGGTCCGAAACCGCCACACCGATCCGCTTGTCCCCCATATCGATACCCAGAATCCGCTTGGGCAGGTCCATTATGATTTGACCCCAAAATGCTTCATCCAAAGCCCCTTCAACTCACGAACTTCTTCGGCTTTTTCATTGGAACAGATCAAATAATCCTGTCCGTTACGAATGATCACCAAGCCCTCGACCCCCGCAACGACCGCGCGGGTGCCTTCGCCCAGCGACACCACGCAGTCCTTCGCCTGTTCCGGGCAAACTGATGAAACAAAAACATTGCCCCGGCCGTCCCCCTTCATGCGGCGCAGGGCCTCCCAGGTGCCGATATCATCCCAGCCCATTTGACTGCGGACCACCGCGATGGAGTCGGCTTTCTCGGCCAATAATTTATCGATTGAAATACTGGGGACGGCCGCATACAGCTGAGCGACCCGCGCGGCGGACCAGGTCCCACGGTTAAAATTTAAAAAATGCTCAAAATAAGCCGGCGCAAAGCGACGCATCGCCGAATCAAAAGTCGGAACGCTCCAGGTGAATATCCCCGCGTTCCAGACAAAGCGGCCGGACCGGACGAATTGTTTGGCGGTCGCGAGGTCGGGTTTTTCACAAAAGCGCTTGGCTTCGAAGCTGTCCTTCAGCGGCGCCAGCGCTTGTCCGCACTCGATGTAACCGTAGCCGGTCGCTGGCCTTGTTGGTTCGATGCCGATCACGCTGATCACC
>JAGVCY010000120.1 GCA_020058965.1 Candidatus Omnitrophota bacterium
CCCAGGTGCCCGGCCCCACCGCGTAGGTGCCGACGGCGTGTCCGCCGAAGGTGTGCAACTCGATGTCGCTTTCGGTCCCGGACGCGATCGAGCGCCCGGTGTTGTCGAAGCGCGCGGCGCCGGCCGCGATGTTGCGGTGATCATCGTAGTGATAATAAAATAAGTTTTCTTCCATCCCCGGGATCAGCTTGTCCTTTTTGACGGTGGCTTCCAGGGCGATCACATCGATGTCATCAATGTCACGGTTGGCCCGTTCCTCAAAACCCCCTTGTGTCGGATGAAATCCCGCGATGCTCAAATGCGTCACATCGTCGGTCCGAGACAGCTTCGCGCCGTCAAATGACCGGCCATAGTGTGACCACTCGAACCCGCCCAACAAGCGATCGCCGATCCGCTGCGCTTTAAGCCAGGCGATTTTTTTATCATCCGCGACGAGCTCGTTGCCGCTGGAGTAGTTGAACCGGCCGACGGTGCCCAGAAGGCCCCGGTACCACTTGAGGTCCCCGACCAGCCATTCCAACGGAAACAGTTGTTTGAATTGCTTGAGTTCAATATTCAGGTACTTGATCGTCTGACCGTGCGAATTGCGGTCGCGGGAATTCGAAAAATAAAGCGATCCCGCTCCGGCTCCGGCGCTCGTGGTCGTCGGCAGATTGGACAGATGCGTGTATTGCCAGGTCGCGTTCACATTGAATAGATTATGGACCCAGCGCGTTCCAAGCCGCAATTGATTGGCGCCAAATTCGTAATCGTTGTCCGTGCCAGTAGCGAAATAATCCCACGCCTCATACCGGGCGCGGTCACGGCCAAAAAAGGAGACGCTTCCCCAGTCATCCGGCAGTGTCAGTCGGACGTCCTTAGGTGTCACAAAACCCGGGTCATCCTTGATGGAAAAACCGCTTTCCATCGCCGCCGCGTCAAAACCGAAGAACAACCCCGCGCTCAAAGCAACCGCAAACACCCGACGAGATGACTGGAACCGTTTCATTTCGATCTCCTATGTTTAGAAAAATATTTAACTAAAATCAAACAGCCGTCATCACCGACGCCTGAGGGGCCGCGATCCGCGCGTCCCTGGTTGCCGGCTTCAAGTGATGCCCTTCCAAAAAATCGATCAAGTGCCCGCGATGCCGGTAGTAATCCGGGTGCTCCATCACCCCGGCTCTTGCGCGAGGACGCGGAAACCGCACCGGTAGAATGTCTCCCACCCGCGCGCGCGGACCCGAGGTCATCATGACGACACGGTCCGATAAAAAAATCGCCTCGTCCACATCATGCGTGATCATCAGGGCCGTGATCCGCTCGGTCGACCACACCTCAAGCAGCACCTCCTGAAGTTCGGCGCGCGTGAGCGAGTCGAGCATGCCGAACGGCTCGTCCAAAAGCAGCAGCTTGGGCTTCAGCGCAAATGCTCGCGCGATGCTGACCCGCTGCTTCATGCCGGCCGACATATCCCCTGCCCGCCGGTCGAGCGCGCCGGCAAGCCCGACCTTGTCCAGGTAATACCGGCATATGTCGCGGCGCTGGGCCTTGGACCCGTGGGGAAAAACCTGTCGAACCCCGAGCATCACGTTCTCCAGCGCCGTCATCCAGGGAAAAAGACTCGGTGATTGGAACACAACGCCGCGGTCCGGAGCCGGTTCGGTGATCATTTTGTTCTCCAAAAAAATACCGCCCGAGGTCAGGTGATTGAGCCCCGCGGTGATCATCAGGATCGTCGACTTCCCGCAGCCGGAATGACCGATGATGGTAATAAATTCTCCCTTCGCGACACGAAGCTCAAACCCCTCCACCACCACTTGCGGGCCCTTAGGCGTGGAAAACGACTTTCCCACATCGCTGAAGTGCAAAAAGGGGTGCTGAATTAAATCGGATTCGCGGCCGCTCATGCCGTCTCCCAGACAACGGGCCTTAGATCCGGAAGCAGAACTTCTTCGTGCCGGATGTTTTTGCGCTGCTCATGACGGACATCCATAAAATATTTGGTGATCCGATTTCTGAGGTGCTTGTAATCGGCATTCTCGTTCAATCGTTTCTTGTCGCGCGGCCGGGGTAGGTTCTCCACTCCGAATTCAGGTCCCAGGGTCGCGCCCTCGCCGTCAACAGCCGGCGTGAGCGGAAAGATCCGGTCCGCCAGAAAGATCGCCTCGTCGGGGTCGTTCGTGATCAGGACGACTGTTTTTTTGTCCTGCGCCCAGATGCGGGCGATCTCGCCCTGAAGCGAACCCCGGGTCAGCGCGTCGAGCGCGCCGAGCGGCTCGTCCAAAAGCAAAATGTCCGGATTCATCGCGAGTGTCCGCGCGACGGACACACGCTGACGCATGCCGCCCGAAAGTTCCTTCGGAAGTTTTGATCCCGCAGCGGCGAGATTCACCATTTTTAGATGTTGGTCGATGTGGGCGGCACGTTTGTCGGCGTCCCAATCGCTAAAGAGATGGTCCACGGCGAGGCCGATGTTTTGTCGGGCCGTAAGCCATGGCAGAAGCGAATAATTTTGGAACACGACGCCGCGGCCGGGCCCGGGTCCGTCTACTTTTTTTCCGCGCAGGAGAATTTCTCCCGCGTCGGGCTCGATCAGCCCCGCGATCAGCGAAATCAACGTCGTTTTTCCCGTTCCCGAAAAACCAAGCACGGCCACGAATTCCCCTTCTTCCACATGGAGATCGATGTCCCTCAGCACTTCCACGCGCTTCGAGCCCGAACCATATCCCTTCCCAACTCCGTTCAATTCCAAAAAAGCCATTTAGTGGGTTTCCTGACCGTAACTGACGAGCTGATGAAGCATGATCATGATGCGGTCCAACACAAAGCCGACCAGACCGATCGTAAAAGCCGCCACCATGATGCGCGCGAGCGACTGGGAGGAACCGTTCTGGAATTCATCCCAGACGAACTTGCCGAGTCCCGGATTTTGCGAGAGCATCTCCGACGCGATCAAGACCACCCAGCCGACTCCCAGGGAGATCCGCAGGCCGGCGAAAATGTACGGCATCGAGACCGGCAGAACGATCCTGAACACCCGCGAAAAAAACCCCAGCCGCAGAACTCGGCCCACATTGATGTAATCTTTGTCGATCGACTTCACGCCGATGGCCGTGTTGATCAGACTCGGCCACATGCAGCACAGCGCCACCGTGATGGACGAGATAACATACGACTTGGGCATCCATTCGCGGGGGACCACATAAACCGCGCTCACGATCATTGTGACGATGGGCAGCCACGCGACGGGCGAAACGGGCTTGAAGATCTGGATCAGCGGATTGAGCGCCGTCATCAGCGTCTTGCTCATGCCGCATAAAATCCCCAACGGCACGGCGATGAGCGACGCGATCAAAAATCCGGTGAACACCGTTCTTAGGCTCGTGAAGATCTGATCGAGGTAGGTGGGCCGGCCGGTAAATTTGCGGACCTTCACGGCCTCGGTCGGGTTGGCCGCCAGCTGCGCCTTGTTTTTTTCGGCCTGCCTCGCGTAGAACTCGGTCCGTTTTTGCCTTTCCTCACGGTGTTCCTGAGCGAGGCTCCGGATCTGTTCGACCACCTGAGCCGGCCCCGGCACCGTTCCCAAATTGGTGCGGACACCGCTCGCCGCGCCATTCCAAAGCAGAAGAAACAACCCGAACGTCAAAACCGGCACCCCGATCGTGAGAAAAATCTGACGGATCTGCTCGTTCGGATCCTCACCGGTGGTCAGTCGGATGACCGGAACGCACCACCCGAAGCCGGCGAACGAAAGCGTGCTGATCAGTTTATCCTTCATCTATTTTCTACCGATGGAAAACTTTTGCAGGTATTCGTTGGGCTGATGGCCGTCGAATTCGATCTTGTCGATGAATTCGCTCGACGGGGCGCGGAATCCGTCCGTCTGGGGGATTTCGTCCGCGGTCATCTTCCCTTCCTTGATCAGCTCGTCGGCGGCTGCGCGCCACACATCGGGCAAATAAACTTTTTTGACAAGATCGACGTACCATTCGTCCGTCTGATTCTCGATCTGGCCCCAGCGGCGCACCTGCGTGAGCCACCAGATACCGTCGCTGTAATAGGGATAGGACGCGAAGTTCCGGTTAAAAACAAACCAGTCCTGCTCCGGCCGCTTGTCACCCTTTTCATATTCGAAGGTGCCCGTCAGCGTTTGTTGGATCACCTCGTAATTCGCGCCGACATATTCCGGCTTCGAGAGGATCTTGGCGGCCTCGTCACGGTTTTTCACATCCGCGTCCAGCCATTTGCCCGCGCGGATGAGCGCCTTCGTCACCGCCCTAAGCGTGTTAGGGTTCGCGTCCGCCCACTCTTTCGTCACGCCGAACACCTTGTCGTTAATTCCACTCTGCGTGAACAAGCTCGAGGTCACCGGAACGCCAACACCCTTTTCGACCACCTGTTTGTGCCAGGGATCACCCACGCAAATACCGTTCACGGTCCCGGCCTGAAGCACCGCGGGCATCTGGGGCGGCGGCGTCACCGACAGTTGAACCTCCGCCTCCGTCATCCCGTTCGTGTCCGTGGCCGTGTAATAACCCGGGTTGATGCCGCCGGCAGCCAGCCAATACCGCAAGGCGTAATTGTGCGTGCCGACGGGATAAGTCATCGCCATCTTAAAGGACTTGCCCTGATTCTTGAATTCATCGACCACGGGCTTCATCGCGGCGGCGCTGATCGGATGCGCCGGCAGGCCGTCCTCTTGCGTCGGTACCTGGGGCTTCATTTTTTCCCACACTTCGGTGGACACCGAGATACCCGCGCCGTTCACCGACATCACATACGGGACCACGATGTTTGACTTCGTGAGAAGCCCGGCTGTGTGGCCGAGCGGCGCCGGCGCGAGCATGTGCGAACCGTCGAGCTCGCCGTCGATGACGCGGTCCATCAGCGTCTTCCAGTTGGCCTGCGCCTCCAGCTTGACGTAGAGGTCCTCGTCCTCGAAGAAGCCCTTTTCCTTGGCGATGATGAGCGGCGCGCAGTCGGTGAGCTTGATAAAACCGAAGGTCAGCTCGTCCTTTTCGAGATCGGCCGCGGCGGCCGGGCCGGTGAGGGTCATGACGAACGAGAGGAGGATGAGAGGTGAAGCGGTGATCGACCGGATCCAAGAGGCGCGCATAAAGGGTCCTTTCCTAATTTATTGAAAGGACGCCTTTGTCCGGATGATTTTGTTGCTCGTGCCATGCGGCGTCATTGCCGCCGACTCGAGCCGTTGCCCGTATTACAGGCAGAATATTACAGGATTGATGTAACGATCAGATTAAGGAACCATGAACATCGGGTTGCAGAATAATTTTATGATGACTCGATGCGCCGCGCGAATTCCGGATATTTCTCCCGCAGCATACGCACGATCACCGTGTGCATCCACCAGAGGGACGCGGCCGACAGCACAAACATCACCACCCAACAGCTCGTCCACAGCCCGGTGGTCTTGAGCAGATATCCGAACAGAATGGGACAAAAAAATCCTCCTAATCCTCCGAGCACTCCCACCATTCCGCCGACCACGCCCACTTCATCCGGAAAGTAATCCGGAATATGCTTGTACACGGCCGCCTTGCCGATACCCCAAACGGCTCCGAGCAGAAACACCAGGAACGCGAAAATCCACATATTGGCCTGGAAGTAGATCCGCGTGACGCCCTTTGCCAGCAATTCCTTGCGTTGGACTTTTTGACCCACGGCCACGACCGGCTCCTGCCAAGCGGACTTGACCGGAAAGATCCTGAATTTTTTGTCCGGATCCTCGGTCTCCACTTTTTTTACGATGAGCGGGTAGGTCTTTTCGCCCTTGTCGCCGCCGACGGTCACCGACGACGGACTGACCGCGGTCACCGTGCCGGGCCGCGCGACCAAAATTCCCTGTCCGGGAGAAAATATTTCC
>JAGVCY010000038.1 GCA_020058965.1 Candidatus Omnitrophota bacterium
CCCCGCCATCCGCGCTCCGTTTTCCCTTAAAAGATTTTTAAAATAAAATCCAATGACTTGCCGCTCCAATTCCAATCCCGGAATGACCCTATCTTTTAAAACAGCAAAACGATGCTCTCCATCAGCGGAACGCCCAAATACTTTATTCAGAAAATATGCTTTGGCTTCACTCTGCGGGATAGGATCTGCTTCCTCGCCTGTGTGCCTTGTCAATTCATCCTGTAAAAAATCACGCTTTAAGATTCCTTGATAAATTGCGATGAACTTATCTATTTCGCTGAGCGCGTCTTGAATCGTGCTCCGCCAATCTGCATTCTGCGCCTTGTACCTTTCCCAATCCCCGGGTCTCTGAATATGCGGTTCCAACCACATCGCAAGACCCATCAGTTCTTTTTCAAAATTCCAAAAATCCAGCTGTTCGTCGGTAAACACTAATTCCCAAAACCATTGAGAGACCTGCTTCATGCCCCGTTGTTCGTAAGCCACAAACGCCTTATCTTCCGACCGGACGAGAAAGCTAAGTTCGGAAATTCTCCGAAGCGACGCGCGGGCTTCTTCAAACCCAATATCCGCCATCCGCGCGGCGGCGGGTTTGGCGGATGGTTCGGACTTGGCGGCTCTCATCGGCTTATGAAGAAGAGTGAAGTTCCGCGGCATAACGGGTTCCAAAATCCCGCTCTCAGTGGCTGCCCCATGGTAATGTCTCCCCGTCTGGCTATGCATGGTTTGGTGATATATATACCCATTACTCGCGACAAGCCGCGCTTCCTGGCGGGCTATCCGACTAAGATGCCCGGATATATCCGTATCAACAAAAGAATAATTAACTACTTCAAAGGATATAAATGCAGTTTCATCCAACGCACCCGCGTAAATAAAATCGTACGACTCATCGGGGAAGTGGGTCACATCTAAATCAGAAGCATCTGCCCGGAATAACCTAATACTCTTGATGTAGCCTTGCCACTCGGATATCTCGACCAAAGCGACCGGATCCGGATTAACAACGGTGAATTCGGAATTTGGATATTTTTCAAGGAATTGTCGCAATTCATTTAAGGTTCCTCCGATCAACAGAATATTCTGAGGAGGCGATCCTTCGAATATTTTGTGATCTTGGAACCACTCCAACAATTCCGGAATTCTATTGGAGGAATCCACAACCTGATGAGAAATTGACGGCACTACATGCCTATCGCCGAGGAGGTCCACATAAGAACCCGCCATCCGCGCTCCAGACCGCTTGCTTGAGTACGGATTTTTTAAGCGAACAGTTAAAAAAATCTGTTTTTTTGGCTTCACTCCGACTAAGGCTCTAAATTCCACGCCCGCATCGTGTAACAAGTATGGCGTAACCTTTTCGGGAGTGACCAAACCCACATTCAAGCCCTTTCCACTCTCCCAGTGCATCCCAAATTCATATTCCGAGCCTGCTTCCAAACCTTGGAACCGGACTAATACACGGCTTGAGACCGTGTTCACGATATTACCTGTTGAATCGGCTTTAATCTTAACTCCGAGGCGTTTGAATGCAGCGATCCGCTCCAATAAACCGGTAGTTGCTTCGGCAGTCAGATCATTCGGATCGAGCCGAAGTGCGTAATTCATAAAAACCGAAAGTCGGTCCTTGTTCAGCATGTCGATTTCGTTTTCCTCCGACTGCGGCAGTTTGTTCCTATGAGATCCGATGATGCGACTCGTCGCGACATTGCGCTTGCCCTCGTTAAATGAACTCTTCGAAACGCGCAAAATCACCGGCAGTCCAGCGGCTTGAGGTTTGATAAAAATCCGTAAACCGGCACCTTCAACCCATCGGACTTCTAAATGATATGACGTGTCACGACTCAGTTCTTGAACAAAGATCCGCCTTTTGGCTAACCTAAAAGGAATAAAAGCATTACCTTTTGCTGTGGATTTTAGACTCAGAGGCTGCTCGGCCAGACGCGTTATCAATGCTTGAAGTTCATCTAGCTTCGCCTGATCCGGCAGCCAAGGGTCCAGATCGATTGATTTTTTGATGATCTCGTACAAAAGATTACTTTGTTCTGGGAATACTTCCGCCATCCGCGCGCCCACCGGTTTAAGGCTGAAGGTTCGCTGCTCGGGCAGCGCTGTCGAAACCGGTTCTTGGGAAAACGCCGATGCCAACCCTTCTAAATATGCTCGAGATTCTCCCTCGTTTCCGCGCGAAGTGAATACGAATATTTTTCCATCGGGATTTTTTAGCAGGCTTGTTATTTTTTCAACTAGCTCCGCCGGGTTCATTCCGTTCATATAAGAAGGCTTTAAAACATTGTTCGCCACAACGCGGTCAAACACCTTCGGCCATTGCTCATCCTCAGGTACGGCGAATTTTTCAAATGGGCTAAATGCATAACCGGACGAAGGGCGCGAGCGCACAAAATCCGTAGAAGAATCCACGCCATAAAAGATCTTGCCGGATCCAAGCGCTTTTTCCAGAAAGAGATGAAACCGCTTTCCCTGCACGCCCGGGCCGATCTCCAATATTTTTTGGGTCTTCAGCCGAGAGAGCAGATCAGCGATCATCGTTTCATTCAACTGGTCCAAAGGTTTGCCCAAAAAGTTCGAGAGAAACATATGGATCTGATTCGCAAGCTCCGAATCCTTGTGCCCCGCGTCGGCACCGCTTACGATCGACAATAATTTTTTAGCCACATCCTGCTCTGTTTGCGCCATCCGCGCGCCTCCGGGAGTCAACGCGGCCGGCACGGAACCTCTGGCAAGATCCATCCCGTTCGGGTAAAGAGCGGAAATCGCGTCGGTGACCCACCCAAATTCATCCGTATCCCGGGAAACTTCGTCCGCGCGCAGAAAACCGAGGACAAAAACATCCAGAGGATTCATGATTTTTTCGGCTCCAACCGCCATCACGAACTCACGTTTAAGAATATCTTTAAGGCGGGTCAATCGACCCGGATTCCAATTCTTTTCTTCGGCACGCATTTTTGTGCGGAATAATTCCATGGCCTGGACCGCATCAGGACTGAAATTCCCATGACTTAACGCTTCGATCTGAAGCAAGGCCCACAGAACGGCGTAGCGCTTGTTGCGGTCAGTGCGCTCGGGCTGCTTGTCTCCTTGCCGCTGCGGATCATCCTCAAAAACACCCCAGGACAACGACGGCTGGGTGAGATGTAGAAGTAGCGTCACCGCTCCGATCTTGGACCGCGTTTCATCTTTCATATACCGCGCGCCGATGAGATGAGCGACCCATTTCCGTGTGTCATGATTGTGGTCGGCCAACGCATACAGCGCCAATTCGCCCCATATTGGCTCATACTCCTCATTTGCTAAGATGCGCTGCCATAAATCGGACCTGTCCGCAGCGGTATAAAGCTCCCGCTTGGCTTGGTCCAGCAACAAACCCACTTGCGATTCCGCCATCCGCGCGCCGGCTCGTCGAATGGAATAAAATGATGCACCCAGATGTCTACTCTGCAATTGCGAATAGCCGGCAAGAAAATCCCTCACTCTTTCTAAGGGATCGGCCAAAGTCTTGGTGCGCGGCGTAAGAGCGCTGTCGGGATCAAAATCCATCCTTAGGATCGCGATTGATTCTGGATTGGCGGCAATGTTAGTGGCTATTTGACCAAAAACTTCCCTGAAGGTAGTTCCGGACATTCGAAACGCATCCATTCCCGGTGCGCCCATATTCATCGCTTTGATAGCGAATGGTCCGTCCACAACATCCTCAAGCTCACCGACGCCACCGGCATTGAAAAAAATGATATCCACGGGAGTTGAGGGAAGGCCTGATTTTTTTTCTACTTTCACGTCGCAAGGTTTTACCTGCCGCGTATCGAGG
>JAGVCY010000199.1 GCA_020058965.1 Candidatus Omnitrophota bacterium
TCATATTCCTTGTTGTGACAGCTTTTTGCATCTCGTTGTCGGGTTGTGCTGAGGAGCAAGTTTCGGATCCGGTTCAGAAAGTGGGAATGCGAAATGTTTTGCAGTCCAAAGCTGATCGGTTGGCGAAATTAGGCAAGTATGATGAGGCCATTGCAGTGTATCGAGAGGCGATACAGCCCCAGTACATTTCGGAAGAGTACCAGAAGGGAATGGCTATCGGTGCGATCGTTGAAATTCTGAAGATTCAAGGAAAATATCAAGAATCTTTGAAGGAATTCGAGTGGTTTCTTCGAGATCGGGCTGTTCCGAGTGCTGTTGAGAAAAAGAAGATGCTGAAATCTTTGGCGGTATATGCGCAACATCCATTGGATTCGAATCCGATACGAGAGCACATTCAACACATTAGGCAAACGCATCGCGCCAATTTGCCACCGATCACTTACAATCGGGATGCGCTGATTCCAAGTTCCGACCTCATTTTCCTCTACGACACCATTGGCGATTATGATGCCGGAATCACTTTTATTGATGAGATCCTCAAATGGGATTCCGAAAATAACCCAGAGCACAAAGGCATCCAGGTTTCATCGACCGAAGAGATCGGCGAACAATACATTTTCCGCCTGCGCGACGGCGTTCAGCATCACCCTCGTTGGCGCGCCTACAAATGGATCCGCGAATTCCTCCTCATCCGCGAAGCCTTCGAACAAGACAAAGCCGAAGGCAAACAAGGCTCCTACAAAGAAGGCAAACCCGGCCGAGCCACCCTGGCTCTTATCCGATCTGAATACTTTCCCTGGTAAAGTTTTTCTGCAGATAAGTCAATTTTCCTCGAAGATTTTCACTTTTTCATCAAAGAGTGCTCCTTAAAACTCTTCGTTCTTCTCGCAAGCAAAGGCATCAGTGTCCTTGAGTCGGACTTAAGAAAGCACCTCATCCTCACCGACATCTTCCTGGGTAACCTAACCCCGTTCTTAGAAGACGGTCAGGAGATGCTGTTGTTTGGCGAATGGGGGGTAAAGGCCTAGACCGAGCTAGGCAACAGCTTTGACGACGACCACGGTCATGTCGTCGTGCTGGGGCGCGGCGCCGACAAAGCCGGCGACATGGGAGCTGATTTGTTCGATCATGGCGGATGCAGATTTGGAGGAATGGTCGCGGATGACTTGTTCGAGCTGCTCAATGCCAAACATTTCATGGCTCAGGTTCATCGCTTCGATGATCCCATCGGTGTAAAGTACAAGAATATCGCCCGGCAAAAAATCGACAGACTCTTCCTCAAAAGCCGTTCCTCCCATGATTCCTATGGGCATCCCGCCTTCGCCGAGCGTCTTGAACTTTTTTTCCTTAGTGTTATAAAGCAGCGGCGGAAAATGTCCCGCATTCGAGTAAGTGAGTTTGTGCGTCTTGCCGTCATACATTCCAAAAATGTAGGTGATGAACATGCCGTCTTGCGAAGCGTCATCAACCATGCAGTCGTTGGTTTTCTGCAGCATGGCGCCGGGCGATGTTTCGGTGAGCGAGATCACGCGAAAAATACTGCGTGAGTTTGACATGTAGAGTGAGCCGGGGAACCCTTTTCCCGCCGCATCGGCGACCACAAAACCGACCTTGCCATCACCCGGGTAAATAAAATCGTAATAATCTCCTCCCACTGATTTTGCCGGAAAGCTCCGCGCCGCCACTTCCAATCCCGGCACATTGGGCACATGACGGGGAAGGGCTTTTTCCTGAAGCTGGGCGGCAATTTCGAGTTCCTTGGCGATCGCTTCTTTTTCACGAGTGGTGATCTCGAGCGTTGTCATGAATTGCCGAAGATCCCGAACCATCGTGTTGAAGGCGATGCCGAGTCGGCCAATTTCATCGTCAGGCATTTTGGGAACTTCCGTGTCGAACTTACCCGCGGCGACCGCCTGAGCGGCAACGCTCAATCGTTCGATGCGCCGAATGTAGCGGCCAAGGATGAGCCAGGCCACATTTACGATCATCAGAAGGCAGCCGGCTGTCACGGCGAAGTATGCCGCCGCCTGGATCAGCAGCGGCTGAATTAAGCTTTTCATAGCTATGGGGTAAACCATCAAGCCGTCGACCGCGGTTAGTTTTTCGGCGATCAAAATATATTGTTCGTTGGTTGTCGAAAAATTTGCAGTAGGCGCCGCGTCGCTATTAGCGGTATATTTGGAGATGATCGCTTGGGCGTCACGATCCGTCATTCCAACTGCTTGAACCAAAATTCCCATCCGGCCCCCTTGCAGATCAAAGGGAAGCAGGCGTTCGATCGGCATCACAAATATGCTGCCGATCACCGCACTTAATTCGTTGAAGGGCATATCAAAACCGACAGCCCCCTTCATGACCCAGCGATTGCCGTCGAAGACCGGCGCCGCAAAAGTCATAACCCTATTGCCCGCGTCTGCATTGAGTGTCGGCGGAACAAAAGTCGCTTGCTTGCCAGACTTGGCGGCGGCATACCATTTTAGCTCCTTGAGCGCTCCCGATGAATGCGTGGATCCGGAACCGCTATCGAGGATCGTTCCGGAGGCATCATCACCGTAATAAACAGAACTCAATCGATTGTCGGCCGCAAACTCGGATAAATCTCTTCCGACATCTGAACCGCTTGTGATAGATTTTTCGATGCGGTATGCGGCCACTTGGGCGAGGTTGAGATGGTCGTTGATCCACTTGTCGGAAAGGTCAATGGCAACCTTAACTGCGGTTTCGGAGGTCGTTCGGACATATTTTTTAAAATTTAGATAGGAATGGTACTGTTGAGCGCTAACGATCAGGAGGGTGACCGCAAACACGCTCAAGAAAAGCATGCTGCCGAGCTTGGCGCGGATAGAAATAAACATGCGTTATTGCATCAATCCGCGCGATTAACGGATGTCGATTTGTGGGTAGGTGGTCACAACCAGGCAAGTGCTTTCGCGGCCAGCGCGGTTGACGAAATGGTGCGGGGTTGCGGCGTTGAAGTACAGGCTGTCACCGTCTTTGAGGGTGCGGGTTGATTCTCTAAAAACCACATCAATTTTTCCTCGGATAACATACAAGAACCGTTCCGCGCCAAGCGGAAATTCTTCGTTCAGAGTCATCGCGCCCGCCTTGATCGTGAGCCGAATCGGCGCCATCTTGCGTTCGCCGCCAAGACCTGAGAGCATCTCGGAAGTAATGCTGCCCGAAATAGATTGAACGGGATCCGCGTTTTTCGGTTCCGCATCATCCCCCGTGCTCATTTCGAGAACTTTTTCGTAAAGATCCGGCAGGCGGACGCCCAGCGCCTTTGATAGCGCCAGGTGAGACTTGAATGTGCCGGTCATTTTGCCGTTTTCCATGCGCGAAAGGGAAGCGATGTCGATGCCGGTGACTTTGGAAACATCGAGAATAGTCATGTTCCGGGTTCGGCGTAATTCGCGAAGCTTTTTTCCAAGCGCCTTAATTTCTTTTTCCATATCGGCAGTAGTTTATCATAATATGAGAAACAATCAAATTCTTTTTGTACTCCGAATTAAAAGAATTGTGAATAATTTAAGCAAAAGCAAGCCCTGATGATCAAAAGGAAGTTTTAAAACTCAAGACGGACAAGATAGATAAGACTGATAGATAAAGTTCGGCGGGCGCGGTAGACTGTCGACTGCTAAAAAACAGGAGGCCGAAGATGAAAAATAATTTTCCGTTTATATGGGTCCTGATGGGTATTTCGATATTATTCGCCGCCGCTGCGCTAACCTGGATCGTTCGGTCCATCGCCGCGGAGTCTCGTCCTTCCGCGGCTTCAGGCGCCGGCGCGGGGTCCGCGAAGACCGGAGTTCCGGCGGTATCCATATATGATTTTAGTGTTCAGACCATCGATGGAAAAACCGTCTCCCTCGAACCCTATCGCGGCAAAACCCTCCTCATCGTGAACACCGCGTCACGCTGCGGGTTTACTCCGCAGTATGCCGGCCTCGAAAAACTGTACGCCGCTTACCGAGATCGCGGATTTGAAGTTCTCGCATTTCCTGCCAACAATTTTATGGGGCAGGAGCCCGGAACCGACGCGGAGATCAAAGAATTCTGCGCGTTAAAATATAAGACGACTTTTCAGATTTTTTCAAAGATCAGCGTTAAAGGGGAGGGGATGCACCCCCTCTACAGATATTTAACGACACAGTCGGGCTATAACGGCGATATCGGATGGAACTTCACAAAATTCCTGGTCGGGCCCGACGGGCGGGTTGTGGCGAGATTTGGATCTAAACAGGATCCGATGGGGGGCGAGGTCGTCAGCGCGATCGAGTCCGCATTAGCCCGAAATTAATTGAAACAGATTGTTGGTGTTTTGAATTCCATATTTTTCCCGGTACGCCCTGCTTAGAACCCCGTCCAAATTCTGATAGAGCGCCCGCATCGAGAGGTCGAACTGCTGAACCACCGCGAGCCCGTAAGAGCGGTATGCGCGGTTGGACATCAGCCGAATCACCGGCGCGTGCGCACGGGCGTCCGATAACGACCAGCTCGCCAGCAAGGTGACATAGTCCACTTCCCGAATCACATCCTGACTCAATCTCTCAACACCGTCCGAGCCGGTCACCCGATGGTAGCCAAAAGATGGCAGCGGCCGGATCGCAAAACCGATCAGTCCTGCCAAGACAAGCGCCGCTCCGGCTTTAAGCCATTGCCCACGCGATGCGGATCGTGCAATTTGAGCGGCGCCGTAACCGGCTAAAAGCATCAAAAATGGAACCGCGACAAATCGGTAGCGGGACTGAATATGAATAACGGCGGCTCCGGCAAAAAAGACCATCGCGCATCCGGCCGCCATACGCCATCGGATCGGGCCGCGCAAAGCACCCCACAAGCCAAGGCAGGCCGCCGGAAACATCAGCCCCCATCCGCCCATCAGCCATTTGGGCGGCCGCGTGAGCATGCGCCAAACATAAAAACTGTAATTGTCCGGAACTTCGTAATCGTTGACGAGCATTCTTAGCTTGCGGCCGTAGAGTTCCAACGCCTCACGCGGTTTGTTCAAAAATTCTTTCGCGATCACCCGCGCAGCGCCTCCCACCGTATCGCCGCTGCGCTTCAACATGGCCAGCGAATTGACCGTCGGCACGAAGCTCACGCCCGGACCATCCGGATCGTTTCCCAGAATAAGCGCGTCCGCGCCTTGTGTCGAAACAGGCACCCAATGATGCGCCGCGCGCCAGTTATAAATGGTTATGGGCGAGATCACCGCGCACGCGACCACAAAAATTCCCACTCCACCCGCCATCCGCCGCCAATCCCGTTTTCCAAAAAATGCCGACGCGCAAAAAAATGCGGGCAATAGGATAAAAAATAAATGCGGCCTCAGCGCCGTGCAAAACCCCAATAACCCTCCCGCAATTAGCACACGACTTGCGGACACCCGCTCCCAACTGCGCACGGCCGCCCAAAACGCCAAAAAACCAGACGATGCCAACAGCGACTCCCGCATGAGACAAGCGTCGAAGTAAGCTCCCGGAGCGTACAGCGCCCACCCGATCGCCGCCGCGATTCCGCCGGCCCGACAACCAAGCTTTTTTCCCAAATCCCACAAAGCCAGCGTCACGAGCGCCGACATCAGCGCTTGAAATAAAAGTATTCCCAGAAATGGCTGTGCCTGGTTCGCCAGCGAAAGCGATAGAAGGAAGGGGTAGGCGGGTGAAAACTGAAACGCCATTGACGCGGTAGACCCGGGCAGCTCCCAATGACCCGCCCGCATCCCTTCGGCCCAAAGCAAGAACCGGTTTTGGTCCGGTCCGGCGATGTGCAGGGTGAACTCATGGTAGGGCGTCCGCAAAAACCGGATCGCCAATTGCAGACGGACGGCGAAAGCGGCTGCCGCCAGTAGGAGTACCCACCATCCGGCGGTCCGACCTCGAATCCAATTTTTTAAATAGGCCCACATGGTGGCATTATACACTGCGGTCCTTGCGTCGATCGCACTGGATCGCACTGGATCGCGCATGATCGCACACGATCACACCCGTACGATCGCACCCGCCCTTTCCGTCTAACTCGTTGTGTGCTAACCTATTGCGCAAAATTCAAACCATGGCAGAAACCGTAGAACCCCTCGAGTCTTTTAAGGATTGTTGGAGCACCTTCCGTCGGCAGGTGCTGCGGATGCTTGCCAAGACGCCCGGAACGCCGGAAGAAACCGCGGAGCTTTTAAAATCTCGGGACGCGCTGCTTCTGCGCTTGCGGCGGCTCAAAAAATCCGAGGACGGCGAATCGATGCCCGCGCAAATCGGGATGTTGTTGGATCGGCTGCAGAGTTATCCGACATTTGAAAGTTTATCAGACGCCCGGGTCTCGGAACTTGAGCGGCTGGTAAAAGAAGCGGAAGAGCGTATCGGTTCCTGGCTGGCCGGCATGGAACGAAAAACGGTTTATCAGATCTCGGTGGCAGGCGAGGACCGCCGCGAGCGCATCAAGCGGATCGCGTGGGCGGTGGGGGCATTTGTGGGTTTTACGGTTTTTTTGACCGCGGCGGCCATTCAAATATTTCTCAATAGGAGCATGCGATGACCATCACTAAAAAAGACATCATTCTCAAGATCGCCAACGACACCGGCATCAAGCAGATCGATGTGAAGCGCGTCGTTCAGCAGATGCTCGACGGCATCACGCTCTCGCTCGCCAAAGGCGAAACTGTCGAACTCCGCAACTTCGGCATCTTCAAGGTCAAAGCGCGCAGAGCCCGCACCGGCCGCAACCCGCGCACCGGCGAGGAAGTGCCGGTGCCCCCTAAAAAAGTCGCAATCTTTAAACCGGGCCTCATCATGAAGCGGGATGTTAAATAAAAAATGATACAGCGCCTTCGCGGAACCAAGGACTTGATCGGCCCCGAGGCCGTTGCCTGGGAAAAGATTGAGTCATCGGCCCACGCAGTTTTTGCCCGCTTCGGGTACGAGCCAATCAGGACGCCGATCATGGAGTCGTATCAACTTTTTTCTCGCTCTGTCGGCGAAGTGACGGACATCGTTCAAAAAGAGATGTACCGATTTGAGGACCGTTCGGGGGAGGATGTCGCGCTCAGGCCCGAAGGCACGGCGAGCATTGTGCGAGCCTACCTCGAGAATCATCTTTCGCAGGAGCGGCCCGTCCGAAAATTGTATTACTCCGGGCCGATGTTCCGCGCCGAGCGCCCGCAGGCGGGACGGTTGAGGCAATTTCATCAGATCGGAGCCGAGGTGTTCGGGTCCGCGTCGGCGCTGGCGGACGCGGAAGCGATGGCCGTGCTGGCGGAAGTTTTGCGCGCGGCCGGGGTGCGTCGATTCAGATTTGAAGTGAATAATTTGGGAAGCGCGGAGGATCGCAAAGCATTCGGCGTGGTGCTGACGGATTTTTTCACAAAAGATCTGGCGGGGTTGTGTAAGGATTGTCAGGCGCGGCTTGGCCGGAATGTTTTTCGTCTGTTGGATTGCAAGGCGGAGTCCTGCCAGGGGGCGCTGGGACGGGCGCCGAAGATCAGCGAGCATGTGTCCGAGGCGAGTCAGGCGAACTTTAAAAAAATCGGCGAGCTGTTGACCGATCTGGGGATTCAATGGTCGCACAATCCGCGGATCGTGCGCGGGCTCGATTATTACAACGGTCTCGTGTTCGAATGGACCACGGACATGCTTGGCTCCCAGTCCACGGTGTGTGCCGGGGGGCGCTATGATAGCCTCGCGAAGACTTTGGGAGGCA
>JAGVCY010000110.1 GCA_020058965.1 Candidatus Omnitrophota bacterium
GGCGATCAAGTATTACAACGAAGCGGCGAGCGCCTCGCGCGTGCCGTTCATCTATCTGTCCGCGGGCGTTTCGAACGCGGAGTTCCTCGAGAACCTTTCGGCGGCGGCGGAAGCCAAGACCGGATTCGCGGGCGTGCTCTGCGGCCGCGCGACCTGGGCGAACGGCGTACCCGTTTTCGCGAAGGGCGGGGCGAGCGCGCTGGCCGAGTGGATGAAGGGCGAAGGCATGGCCAACATCAACGCGCTGAACAAGCTGCTCAAGACCACGGCCAAGCCCTGGCACGCCAAGTACGGCGGTAGAGAGATGGTCACCGCCTAAGTTTGCTGGTTGTAAGCATAAGTTTAGCGACTAAAAGGCGTCATCTGGGGTCCGCCTGACGGCGGACTGCGTTGACTGCATCTTTTGGCTCACATACACGAAGAGTATGCATCGCTCCTCGCGCCTTGCATCTGACACCTTTTGAGCAAACTTAGAATATGACTCCTTCTAAAAAAAAGAAAAAGCCGATCCCTGCCGGAGTCCTCAAGGTCCGGCACGCTTATGAAAAACTTCAGAAGGCCAACGCTGAAGTAAAAGAAGCGTACATGGCGATCGTGCTCAAGCTCGCGATCATCGCCGAGTACCGCGACTCGGATACGGGTTCTCATATCATGAGAATATCGGATTACGGATGCGAGATCGGCAAAGCGGTCGGTCTTTCCGACAAAGAAATCGAGATTTACCGCTTCGCCAGCCCCATGCACGACATCGGCAAGATCGCCATCCCCGACTCGGTCCTTAAAAAAGAAGGCAAGCTCACTCCCGAAGAGTACGAGATCATGAAGGGTCATTCTCTGATAGGTGCCCGCATGTTTGACGGCTCGCCCTCGCCGATTTTGAAGGCCGCCGCGGAGATCTGCCGCGGACATCACGAAAAGTGGGACGGCTCGGGTTATCCGGACGGACTGAAGGGCGACAAAATTCCGATCTTTGCGCGAATCCTGGCTCTCGTGGACGTTTTTGACGCGCTGTTGTCCAAGCGCTGCTACAAAGAGCCGTGGAGTTTCGAAGACGCGTTGAAGTACATCCGTAAAGAGGCGGGTAAGCATTTTGATCCGCATCTGGTGAGCGCGTTTCTCAAGATCCAGCCCCAAATCCGCCAGATTTATGAGTCGAGCCAGACCATTCAGAGTTTTTTGACCGATTACGAAATTCTCAGTCTGAAGATCGAGAATGAAAAAGCAAGTTAGCGGAGAGTCGGCGTAGGGAACCATGGATTTTCACCTGACGGTCATGTTTTTGCTGAGATGGATCCATATCCTGACCGGCATCCTATGGGTCGGGTTCGCGTTTTTCTTTAATTTTGTTTTAACGCCCGCCGCCCGCCGCATGGACCCTGATTCCCGTAAAAAAATCATGCCCGATCTATTGGACCGGGCCCTTTTTTGGTTCCGTTGGTCCGCGCTCGTGACGTACATCACCGGGTGGGTCTATATTATTTGGAAATGCTACATCGCTTCGAATGTTGGGTTTCATGGAGAGAACGGGTTCGGAAACACAAGCTGGGGTCAATGGATCTCGGTCGGCGTGATCATCGGAACCGTGTTGATCCTTAATGTTTGGTTCGTGATCTGGCCCGCTCAGAAAAAACTCATCGGCTGGATGCGCGCGGGCCAAACCCCCGCCGAAATGCCGAAGCTCGCCGCCCGCGTTGAACACATCGCCAAAATAAATGCCTACCTTTCCGCCCCTCTCATTTTTTCAATGGCCGCCGCGAGCCACTTGCCAATGATCAGTCCGTGGATCATCATCGGCTCATTCGTCGCGGGCTTCGCCCTCGTCGCTCACTTCTTTCTCATTTCAAAAAAACTTACATAATCCAGACTGCGTGTTCCGCAGACAGGAACCGATGTCTTCTTCAGACGGAGCCGCTCGCGCGCTGTCAAAGACTAGGCGCGCTCGCTCCCTGTCCGGTCTCGGCGGGGACGCCTCGACCTCCCAGAAGTCTTCCGAAGACATCGGTTCCTGTCTGCGGAACACGCGGCTGAGGTATGATAGGGCTTATGAAAATGACGCGGGCTCCTCGGATAATGATTTATACGGTTATGGCGCTTATGGGCGCCGGCTTCAGCGTTGTAGCTCATGCTGCGTCTGGAAAAGAGATTTATGCGCAGCATTGCGCGAGGTGTCATGGGGATACGGGGCGGGGAGATGGGCCGGCGCATACGATGCAGAGACCTTGGCCAAGGGATTTTACGACGGGGCAGTACAAATTTAGATCCACGCCGATAGGGACTCTACCGATGCTTCAGGATGTTGAGCGGACCATCGCTAACGGGATACCGCGCACTTCCATGAGCGGGTACCGCAAGTGGCTTTCCGCTGAAGAGATCCGGCGGGTGGCGGAGTACACGATGGATTTTTCGAAGGCATCGGGCGTTCCTGATGGCGCGGGTCAATCTGTGAGCGTACCGGGTGATCTGGACGCGGCGACCCCGACGGCTTCAGCGGTGTCGACGGCGTCGCCGACTTCGCTCAACCGGTCCGCATTGACCGAACGGCTGGCGAGAGGGAAGAAGGCATACACAAAAAATTGTGCGGTGTGTCACGGAAACGACGGTCGGGGGCTTGGTGAGTTGGCGGGACAGATGCGGGACACGAACGGTTTTTTGACAAACCCGGTGGATTTGACGGACGCGTTGGGGTACGGCGGAGGCAGCAACCCGTCGGATATTTATCGCACGTTGACGACCGGAATCGCCGGCAGCCCGATGCCGCGGTTCGATGCGGTGTTGGATGACGAGACGCGCGGCGATGTGGCCGTGTACGTCGCGTCGCTTCAGGTGGCACCGGCCGAGCGCACGCTGGTATCCCGCGAAGCGTGGAACAAAGCTCTGCCATCGAGAGAGCGCGGCGAGTACATGACGCGCGCGATGAGCTGTGCGTTGTGTCACAACGCGTATGACAAGAGCGGTGAGTATTATTCGGAGCCGTATATGGCGGGCGGGGTGGCGATCACCATTCCGGGATTGGGAGTTTTTCCGACGCGAAATATCACCTCGCATCCGGAAGACGGACTGGCGGATTGGACGGAAGCGCAGATCGCACGGACCATCACAACCGGATATGCGCCGGATCGCAGGATTGAGGCGTTTTCGATGCCATGGGTTTATTTTTCTCATCTGACGGACGAGGATTCAAAAGATATTGCGGCTTATGTCAAAAAACTGACCCCCATTCAGAACAAGGTCCCGATGCGCGTGTACGAACCGATTTGGAAGCGGATTTGGGGACGCCTGCGGCAGTTGGTCGGATTGGAACTGGGCCGGCTGGAATATCCGCCGCTCAGTGTGGGTGATCGGTTCATGCAAACCAAGGGCAAGAGCGCAGGATCGGAGCAACGCGATGAGTAAGCGCGCGCCGAATAAAATGTTGAAGAAGATGCCAAAAAAACCCAACTGGATGTCGCCCATGATCACCGTGGGTGTGGTTGTGCTATTGGTGTGGGTTTTTTCCATCTGGCCCGGAACGACGATCATGCCGGCAGGCATGGTGAAGTGGCGGCTGGACCAGTCGATCCCGATGACGGAACCCAAAAACGACTGGCAGGCGCGGGGAAAATATTTGGTCACGACCGCCGGGTGCGCGATGTGTCACACGCCGTTTTCCTGGATCGGACCTCATCACTGGAAAGCACTTCAGGGCGGGATGCGGGTGCGCTGGGACAATGAG
Organism: Candidatus Omnitrophota bacterium; assembly: GCA_020058965.1. GTDB lineage: Bacteria > Omnitrophota > Gorgyraeia > 2-02-FULL-51-18 > JAGOUK01 > JAGOUK01. The sequence continues at coordinate 3,713 of JAGVCY010000110.1, forward strand.
CTCGGCGAACGGCTGGCGCTGAATTTGACGCCCGACCCCGAGACGGGCATCGGCAATTGGACCGAAGAAGACTTTATCACCGCCATGAAGTCCGGGCTCTATCCGGACGGTCATGCGGCTCATTGGCAGGCCATGCCCTGGGACATGCACTCCAATTGGTCACTCGATGACATGCGGGCGATGTACCGTTACCTCATGGCGCTCCCGCCCGCCAAGCAACCCAAGTCCAAGCCGATTCGAGGCCCGCGGCCCCGATCCGATACTTTTTACTTCGGGACTTAGCGCGCCGGCGTTTTAAACGCTATTGGAAAAACGCTATTGGAATAATTGCCATTTCACGAGGATGAGCTTAGAATGAGCTCTCAAATCAATTATGAATAAACCGCTGGAAGTCCAAATCAAGTCCTCCGGAACAGCTGCCCTGAGCGTCACGGTGATCGGCCGTGTTGACACAGAGACCTGCACTGAATTCAATCAGCTGGTGAAACCCATTACCGAAAAAGCAC
>JAGVCY010000037.1 GCA_020058965.1 Candidatus Omnitrophota bacterium
CCCTATGTTCAGACCGTGACGGATGCATTCGGCAACACGATCAGTTATGGAGCGGGCGCCTCACCCACCAAGGCGGACAATCTCCGACTCGAATGTTATGGAGTGCCCGAGCAATTTTTATCAAGGGACTTCCGTTTAAAAGTTACGGCGGAAATTAAGTTCGTGCCCAAAACGGGTTCGACCGAGACAGAAACCGATAAGAGTTACAGAGGCAAATACAAATACGTCCTGTACGAGTACCAGGGCAACCCGCCTTCGCTGGTGGTGGTTCCGGTGTCACATGTATTTTACCTTAACGATATTTCCGAAGCCGAGGCGGTGTTCAAGCGGTTCACCGAGTTTGCCCAAAATTGGCGTGTCACCGATTCGGAAACGGTCGGCACGCCCCGAGTCACCGAGCGCACTTATAGCGGGCGGGACAGCTCGTTAGCCGGATACAGAATCCTTCTGTCGAACAACGACCTGGTGCTGCGCAACTCGTCCAACAGTGACGTTCCGCTGTTTTCCGCCACGCCGGTCTATCTCCGGGACGGCGGCAGTGCGGCGGTCGGCATGGCTCAAGATGAATATAATGTGAATGTTTTCGGAATCTGGGTTCCCGTAGAATGGACCGACGATGACGGTGACGGCATTCAGGAATCGACGGATGGTGACGGGCTTCAGCAGACCGACGAGCTGAAAAAGCTTGTCACATACGGAGATATTCCGTCTTTTGACACGGCGAACAGCCGGACGATCGTTGATGTTGATTATGACCGCGATCTGGAGTTCGGAGCGTTGGCGGAGTTCGTGGCCAAGGGGTACAAGTTCACGACGCAAGCCGTGACGATGAACGACAGTGGGACGGAGGCGCTGGAGGACGACGTGGTGATCAACCGGATTACCGGCGTCGCAGATGCCTCCGGGATCGTGCTGGAAGGCACGTCCTTTAACTACATCAGCGATGAAAAAGCGCAGGTGCAAACCTATTTGCTAAATGGCTCAAGCTCAATAACTATCGACGGCCACGATTATGGCGTCTCTCGCGATACAACAACAAATATTTGGACCCTCACAAGCCAAAACGGTGATCAAATAGTGATCAACGATGCTACGAATGTCGCTCAAATCAACGCCGACACCAGCCCCGATTGGAGCAAATTTGGAGTGATCGTAATTAACGGTAAGCAATATACGGCCTCGATGAATACGGCTAGTGATCAAGTGTGGCTGACCGAAAGTGCTATTCTGATCGGCGGTCAGACTCGACATTTTGTCTATGGTGCCAACAATGCAACCGTCTACTGGACGAATCCGGATGATGCTTCATCACATGGGAGCTTTGATATGGACGGAACAGACTTGATCGGCGGGAAAGAAGTGCTCGAGGCAGGCGAGGCACTTCTGAACGATTTGGGCAGCGGTTTGAATTATCTGATCGGCTGGAGAAATGACCAGGTTCCGGCCGGCACTCCGCTGATGCTAAGCATTTCGCTCTATGGCGCGGATGTGGAATTCGTCGATCGCAGATCCGGATCGGAATTCAGGGCGACGACGGCGAGTGTTTTTGAGGAAGGGGACATCGCACGGCAGCTGGCGACAGAGGCGCTTTCGGGCGGGACAAGGCGGTCATGGGATCAGGATGCTAATCCCGATGCGAGTCTTTTTACGCAGAACGGCGGGCAATTTGCCTACGGGTTTAATATGGACAATACCGGGTACATCGTGAATCCTTCCGATGCCGGGAAGTCCGAAGTATTTTTGTCGGACGCTGACGGTCGGTCGCTTGGGAATTTTGCCAATGTGAAAATCGACCGCATCGGCGGCAAGACGGCTGTGACGGTGCACAATTTGCTCAATGACACGACTGCGTTCATCATTTATGACGCCAAGGGCCGCAAAACGGACTATGCGCTTGCTACCAAGCCGACCGTTAGCTTTCCGGACAGCAACGGCGATGGTAATCCTGATGAAACGACCGCGGTGGATATCACCCACTTTTTAGACAGCGACAGAGAGACGATGATACGAGGATTGATTTCGGGATCCATCACCTCAGGATCGCCGGTTCTGCAGGATCCGTCGGAAACGAGCTCGTCGGGCAAATTCATCCGTGTCGAACTGTACGATTACATCAGCCATGATTCAGGTTATTTGACTGCGGAGCGCGAATCTCTGCGGCAGGGCATGGAGTCGTCCCACGCCCGCTGGGGCTCCAACGGCATGCCGTATCTCAAAGGAACGACCTATGAACTTCAGAAGAATCTTATCGCGCCGTCCGGACGCGTGATCGCCAGCAATCTTCAAATCCGCGAGCGGGGATACAACGAATCCGCCGTAGTTGACTCAAACACGACTTTTGAAGGTGTGAACCTGACCACGAGTATCTGGCGCGGATCCTCTTATGATGATTCTGGGAATTTGCTCTCGGAAACGGCCCTCACCCACCAGAGCGGGCGGGACAAATCCAAAGGCAATTCGAATCTAGAAATCAACAACATGGAATTGTCGATCACAGAAGGAGTGACTCTGGATTCGATCGGAAACCGCGCCACGGGTCGCACGACGACCGTTCGTAAGCGTGATCCCAACGGCCCTTACCCGACCCTTGGCTGGCGGATCTTGCCGACGGGGGATCAGGATCCGCTGAGCGGCTCGGTGCAGACCGTGATCAGCACGACCCAGATGACATCGCCGTTGGATGCTCGTGGCCGTCTCACGGGATATACCGCGACCAAGCGGGAGGTAGTGGTCGGAATGCTACCTATTTTTTCTTCCGACGGCACCAACACCACTCAATTCTCCGACGTTACCTATGACAGCATGAACGAAATGTCCGGCTTCAACAAAATGGTGATGCGCGGCGGCACTTTTTCGATCCTCGAAATGTCAGCTAATGGGGCAGCCCTCGAGCACCGCGTCGTGACGTTCGGCGGGACGGAGCCGGGCGGCACAATTTGGAGGCAAGTCATGGAGGAGATCGTCGCTTCCGGGGCATCCTTTGACGCGCTGGGACGCCTGATAAAGCTCAGTACCGTGACGACGACAAATCAGACAGTAGAACTGGATTGGATTGACAATTCGCTTTTCCGGGGTATCTGGATCGGCGGAAAGGCCTATTTTCTGACCACAGACACTACTGCCACAGGCACCTTAAAGATCATTTTGGGTGATTATATGAGTGACGCCAACCAAGTCTCCTTGGGTGATTATATGAGTGGCGCCAACCAAGTCTCCAAAGAAATCACATTGACGAATGAGAATAACTTCACGATCGTAAAAAATAGTGTGATCATCGGCTGTCGTGTGGTTAACGGTCGACTGTCAATGATGGTGCGCTCGGATGCTTCGACTGCGAGCAAGGTTTATCGCGACAGCGAAACGACCGATGTTATGGACCATGTGGTGTATGACGATTTATCCAAAAAAACTGCTTACCAGAACACCAAAACGACAGAAGGAACTAGCGGATTCTATGACGCGGGGTTGGTGGGGCAGCAAGCGGATTTTTCTGATATCACTTCGGTCAGCGGCATCGTGTATGACTCGAAGGGGCGGCAAACGAGTTATAACGAGAACCGGATCAAGATCAGCGCGGGCGAAACCATTGAGCATGCGTTGTTCGGGACGCCGGATGATCCGTCGACGCCGGCTAATGAGAAGACGCCGGGTATGTTCGATTCGATTTATGGCCGCGAGGCGACTCGTTTGGACGCGCCTTTGAATGGGGCGGAGCCTTCAAGCGCGGACGCTCTCAAATATTTTAAAATCGCCGGGCGATATATCAATGAAGAGACTTTTTGGAAGCAGAAGGCGATCGAGGAAGGTCTGTCGAAGACGCTCGCGCTGATGATGGTCTATCGGGTGTATCAGACGCTGTTGGGGCCTGATGCTGGAGGCAATCTACGTCAGCCCGATCCCAAGGCGTTGGCGGTGTTGGGTGGAAACACGACTTATAGCTACAAGAACTCTTTTAACCAAACAGTCATCAAGAGCTACTTCAACGCGGCCAACCGATTCGCGACGAACGGTACTTATTTGTATGCGGAAATATTAAATTCCTCAACTTTTAGGAATTTTAACGAGGCAGAGCGATTGACCAGGATACTCGAATATTTAAAGATCGATCCCGCCGGACTCACGACTGGAGTCGAGCAGATTCAGAATTATTTGGGATCTACCGATAAGTTGGACCAACATTACACGGCGGATCGGAGGGCGACCGCATACAAACTACTTTGTGACATCATGCATGGGAGCAACACGACAGGCAAGAATCCACTGACCGGTACCAGCGATGAAAAAACCTTCATCACCACTGCTCACGCCGCCTATATCAGCGGCATCGATGCCCGGATGACCGCCGCGTACAAGCAGCTGCATAATCGCACTGTTTCCACCACCTCTACCTATTCGAGCGATTTAATCGTTGGGACGACCGAATTTAAGTTTTGGAAGGACCGACTGACAGACGATAAGATCGGCACTACAGTCGTCACTCATTACACTTTTGAGTATTTTCTTTGGCGTCTGATGAGCTACACGACGGCGCTGGGAAGCGCCCCGCACACCAACAAGCACTACTTCGCCGTTAATCAAAAAGATTTGTTGTTCAATAATATCGAAACACGCCGGCACGACATCCTCTATGACGACCAGGACCGCCAGATCGCCTATTCCGAAGAGCAAACCGATTCGGCGAACTCCAAGGGGACGACGACTTACACTCATCGCACCGGAATTCGGTACGACCGGCGCGGAAATATTACGGACTTCACGGACATCATTCGGACGGTTGGGTTCGATCCGGATGGCCTGGAAAAGGCGAATGGCAATTCGCCGCTGGCGACCAACACGACCCAGACCATCCGTCAGAGCAACACCATGTATGACGAGAACGGGAACATGGTGAGTTATTTTAGATACACGAGCGGAGCGAGTGCACTGCCGGTCGTGGAATCGGTCAAATACCTCGCTTATGACTTTAGGAACCGCGAGATCGACCGGCTGGTGACGACGATCAGTCTGAAGATCGATCCCAACACGCGGGATAGCGCGCGGAAGCGTCGGTACCTGCTCGAAAAAGTTGATACGAGGGTCAGGACGCTCGCGTACGATGCATTCGGTAATCCGCTTATACGGTCTACCAAGTCGCGTACGGAAGTGAAGAAGCCTGATGTCAAGGGCGTCGCGCAGAAGCCCAAGGTTACAAACTCCTGGTCGATCGAGGCGACGCGTTACGACCGTCTCAACCGCGTCGCACGGCAGGTGGTTCGCTCGAACGCGCCCCTAATCCCCAAAGCCAAGGACGAAAAAGGCGTGAAGACGCTGTCCCAAAAGTATGTCGCGTTCGGACCCGAAGTCCGGTCCGGCTACGTGTACAACGCGGCCGGCCAGGCGGTCGGTTACAAGACGAACCAGACCTACAAGACCGAGACCCGCCAGCGCGTGGTCAGCGATGACAATATTTCCACCGTTATAACCGTCACTGAGACGCTATCTTCCAGTCTGATCAGCGACATCCGGTACGACGCGGCAGGCCGAATGGCGAGCTTCATCAGCGCAAACTTCCAGACCCAAAACAGCGTGACGAACCGCAACGGGACGTTTAACGAGTATCAGCTGATGCAGGAAAACCGGGAGTTGACCCCGAAGGAAGTCCGTCTCCAAGGTGCCAAGGCCGAGACGCAAACGCATCGCTATGGGGCTTCGACCAGCATCGAGCGTTCCTTCGTCCAGACCACGACCCGAGCGTTCCACGACCTCGCGAACGACCGCGTCGTCGACCTCGTCGTCGGTGTCGTGAACGGTCACGCGGTGACGGAGCTCACCACCGGCACGCTGAGCATCACGCGCACGCTGGATTACAAGACCGACACCTCCGGCAAGAGCTTCAAGGAAAATTCTTCCACCCATGAGGCCGCGAACGAGACCCATGTGATGAACCCGGTTTTTGACACAGCCGGAAAGCTCCTGAATTATTCGTGGGACATCATGAGGAGTATTCGGGATGTCACCACCACATTTGAGCGGAGGGACAAAACGCCCGATGCCCGGACCAACACTTCTGGTCGAACCGTTTCGCAAATCGAGGACAATTACCGGTATGTGATGAGCCCCGACGGTCAGAGCCGCACCGTCCTCACCGACCGCCAGGAGAACTCGGTTACCAAGTCCAAGGGCCGCACCGAGGGCAAGAGCAAGGGCGCGGACGGCCAAAGCAATCCCTTCAAGCAGGACTTCACGACCCGCACGACGACCCGGGCTTCCGAGTCCATCACCGAGACATTCAGTCTGAAGATCCTGCCGCCGCGGGCCGGCGAGACGGACCGCTCGTTCAAGTGGATCCAGAACGGCTACGACAGTGTCCGCGACGCGCGCACCCGCACCGTGACGCAAAACCGCACCGAGACCGACACGCCCGATGCGATCCAGATTCAGAAAGCCACCACCACGCGCACGGAGCACGATATTACGCGGACTATGCGAGATTATGATGCTTCGGGTAAACAAGTCGGCATCGATATTACCGATCGCCTGAAGCATTCCGAAAAAGAAAAGACAAAAGTAACCAGCGTTAAAACGATCTCCAAGGGCGGGGGCAGCGATTGGGTCAGCACGGCGCTGCAGGTGCTTCAAGTCATTCTTCAGTTTATCCCCGTGTTCGGTCAGATATTGGCGCTCATCGTCGCCCTAATCAACGCGGCGATTCAGGTGGCCAATGGCGCTAATGCGCTTCTGGCATTTGGGTCGGCGATCGTGGGTAGTGTCATCCCAATGTTAGAGATCAATTTTGTGGGAGGAGCAGGAGCGCTGCTGGGGGATCTGGGCAATAAAACGCTAAACACGATCGCGAATAGATTCGTCACGGGGGCAGTGACGCAGATCTTGAATGCAGGACTTCAGCTCGCCGTAGGAGTTGATTCCGGTCAGGTCCTCACGAGCCTGGCGATCGGTCTCGGCGTTTCGCTCGCCGTGTCGATCGTGCAGGTCGGAATATCGGCCGCGGCCGGAAAGTTCTCGTCCAACGCGTCCCCGAACGCGACATCCGGCACTACCTCCGGAGCTTCACCTCCGGGCGGGGGCGCGGCCGCGGCCGGGAATTCGGGAGGATTTTTTTCGTCCGTTTCTAGCGGCATCAGCCGCTTTTTTAACGCACTGACGCCGGATACCTCAAATCTGGGAATGGCGGTGAACGGCGGCGGGTGGTTCCAGCCAGGGACCGGACTTCCGACCATTTTTGCGGTCAAGGCGCTTCAAGTTATCGCGATGCAGGTGATCAGCCAAAATACAAAAGGCACGGAGGGGATCCTGATCTCTGCCTTTGCGGGAGCGCTGTTCAACGCGATCATTCCCACCAGTGAACTGATCGATCAAAAAGTCGGCATCATGCAAGAAGTAAGTCCGGATACGGGTGATCCGACCTTCCGGCTGAGCTTCACGGTGGGCGACAAGCTCCAGGGGTTCGTCCTCACATTTACCAGGCAGGTTATCGCGCGTTTTGCGGCGCAAGAAACCGCCAAGCTCACCAACGACGAAAAGAATGGCTTCACGCTCGGCGCGAGCGACTTTACGCTTGATGCCCTCAATGTGTTCCAGTTCCAACCGGCGCAGCCGGGTCCCGACATGAAGCAAATGATGGATGACTTCAAGAAGCAGTTGGCGGGCGGCTTGGCGGTGGTCGGTGACCCGACGCTGGATGGTCGAGTCATCACCGCGAACCTATCTGGCGGGCGGATCGCGCGCGGAGAGCTTCAAGGCGATCCGAGCGGGACATTCAATATTCCGTATCAGCTCACGGTGACGAATGCGGACGGGTCCAACCCGCAGACGCTTCAACTGATCCAGGGCGCCGATGGGCTGACCCAGTATGTACCGATCCGGCCG
>JAGVCY010000004.1 GCA_020058965.1 Candidatus Omnitrophota bacterium
CAAGTTGTTGAAGGGATCCCTCACGACATAGGTAACCGAGTTGGCATTCACGTTCGGTTAACGGATAAGCTTGTACGCGATGAATCGCCGTTTGATATGACTACGACGACCTGGCAAGGGATCGAACAAAAAGGAATGGACTATATCGACCGCTGCGTCGCGAATAGAGAACCTCTTTTTCTTTGCTCAGACGATGCCTCATATAAAGATAAGTTCTTGATGCGGATACGCTCCAAAGGAGGCGATATCGTCGCCGCGAGCCCGCCGCCCCCGTATCGGCACCTTCCCGGGTATGAGGCGCTTGTCGACTTTTTCGCGCTCAGCCGCTCATCGCGAATTATACAAATGACCAAGTATTCGACGTACTCTCTGGCGGCGGCGATGGTGGGCGGCATTCCCCTTATTAACTTTTACGCGGAAAAGAGCGATGCCGGCCATCGGCTCGACATCTGGAGAAGTGCGCTGTACGACTTTAAGCCGATCGGTTCAAATCCACACATTTGAGGTCTTTATTGAAATACATCGCGTATTCTCCCACCGCCGATGTACACCGCAATAAAAAGTCGCATCTCGCCAAAAGCAAACAGTCGACTAAGACTTCTTCGCCCTTTAGGTAGGGGTTCTTTCCGTCGATTCGAAACGTGCAGGTGCCCGGTCCGAATCCATCCGTCCGAATCACGTCCCTGGTCACCACCCGATCACCATAACGCGCGACGGTTTCTTTGACATACTGGGCTTGTTCGGTTGCGAGAAATATCTTGCACATGGGCGACTCGCTTACAAAGCGGTCGATATATGAAAAATATTCCGACGGGGGCACGATTCTCATGAGTTCGGGCGCAGCATCGGCCGTCCCCTTGTCACTGCCCCTCATCTGTACTCCGAGTACCCTGGATCCGGCAAGGTGGCGAGCATGAAAGTCTTCAACCTTTTGCAAAATATGCTTCTTGGGGCGCACATATTTTGATAAATAGTACCTGGCCTTCTCGCGCTGCTGTTCATACCAGGCATCCATGTCAACGGAACGGATATTCTTGAAGTGGCCGTAAGGGTAGTTGTATATCGATTTCGGGTCATAGGCATGCAATTTCCATAAATCGTTTGTCGAAAGTTCTTTAATATTTTTCATCGTGAGTTTATCTTTTGGATCTCGGATCCGGCGCATGATTTCGTCATAGCCGATACCTCCGACGGGTTCAAAATAGTACTCCCAGGTATTATCGCCGTACTCTTCATCATAATAGCCATTGGTCCCGTCTTCTGACCATGGGCCAAAATAGACGACCGGAAAGCAATTCCTCTCTTCACAATACCGGAGTTGGTTCAAAACGAACGTCACATACGCAAAAAAGCCCGCATAGGAATGATTCATCCTGATTTTCAAAATCTTATGATAGCGATTCAATATTTCTGCGGAGTTGGGCGGGATCTGGGTAGCGGCTTCGGCTCTATTCATTTCTGAGTGCCAAAATCGGGCAATATTCGGGGTATTCTGGATGCAATAGCTGTCCTTTATCGTCTCTAGAGCACCGCCCTTGAAATGTGTCTCGCTCCAAAAGCGACTCCTCGTATCCAACAGAATCGATCAATGAAGAAACAGAAATCCCCGCATCAAACAACCAATTCCCTTCTTCCGCCGTCTTGGGAGTAATGGCCTTCGAGCATTTATTCTCATATAGGACTTCATTGTACTCAATGGTCGTCCCATCATCGGCGTTATTAACATAGGAATACTGAAGTTGAACTTTTCCGTCCATCGAATAATGCCGGATGAGTTCAGGCGGTATTGTTCTCGGGGGTTTACGTGATTTTATGAAGTGACGAAAAATTGTAGTTATCATAACGCAACGCTCATATTATGCACTTTATTCAGGCAGTCAATGTAGAATATATTTAAAGCAACTCATACATATACACTGGACTAAAAATCTGGGTCAGGTCATTTTGAAACGCATCTGTGAGCACATAAATAAAGCCGTTATTAAGATCGGAAGATCGACAAGAATTGCACAATTATTAAGCCCATTGCTCCCCGAGAGCGCGTCGGTCTTGGACGTGGGCTGCGGTGACGGCAAATTAAGCAGTGAATTGATCCGTTTGAGGCCGGATCTTCGCATCCAGGGTATCGATTTGCGCAGAGCAGCCGATGCGCCGACCTATTGCAGCGTCTATGACGGGCGCCGCATTCCGCACGAACCCCACGCCTTCGATGTGGTGCAATTGGTGGATGTTTTGCATCACGCTCAAGATCCGATCGCTTTGTTGAGAGAATGCCGTCGAGTCACCAAGTCACTCATCATCGTCAAAGATCATCTTTGCCGGGGAGCGATGGACCGTTCCATCCTTGCTTGGATGGATAAAATTGGCAATGCGAGATATGGTGTCCCCTTATACTATGAATACTGGAACAAGACTCGATGGAAAAAAGCTTTTGAAACGGTCGGAATGGGTATAGCGACATGGGATGAACGGCTCAACCTGTATCCTTGGCCGCTAAATCTCGTAGGCGATCGGAACCTTCATTTTATCTCAAAATTAAAAAAGTCCCATTAGACGTATCGTGCTTTTGGGGCTACTTGGTAGGGCATCCGGTTTCAAATTTATATTTAAATAGCTCGATATCTTTTGCGTACAGCTTCCCCACTAATTCTTTAGTCTCAGTATCGTAATATTCGCTGTAATGGCCATGTGTCGATTTATTGAGATGCGGTAGTTGTTGAAGCGGTAACTCAATCCTGTTGCATAAAATATCATAATCCGCCTGAAACATTTCAAAACGACCCACAAAATCAACCAACCGGCATTCCCCATCATAAACGAGCAAGTGCTGAGGAATCATATGCCATGTCACCAGCGTGTTTGTCTTAAAACGGCCATGGCAATAGGATTTAATGAATTCTTTAAAGCCGACATTTTCCGGAAATAGCCATCGATCAACTCAATTGCGTCAACGAATCCCGCCTTCGGTAAGGTTTTTTAGTGGTTCAATAGGTGCTTTTAGCGCTGCCATATAGCGGATCATACATATCACGTTATCAAAAGAATCTTTGTATCTCTTGTATTTGACTTGTCCAACCCGGTGCCGGTACGGTATAGGCATCTCGACGCACTTTATGCTCGGATGAAGCCACGCGTTTAATTTAATTTCCCAGCTGAATGGCATCCCTGGATTCTTCGAGAGAATTTGGGAAAGCACTTCCATTCTCACACCCATCATTCCGGACTGACTGTCCTTTAGGTCAATGGAGTAGAATTTCCTCAAGAAAGCGGATGTTATTCGATTCGCCATTTGATTTATTTTTGGCATCACTCCGTTCGTCATCATCGAAAACCGATCGCCGGTGACAAAATCGGCGGAGCCGTTTGCCAAATATTCGGCAAAATCACCGATGAGTTCAATCGGGTAACTGTTGTCACCATCCAACATGACGATGATGTCGCCTGAAGCCGCCGCCAGACCCGCATGATACGCGCGACCATAGCCCTTCGTCCTTTCAAAAATGACTTTGGCACCACCCTTCTTGGCAACTCCGGCAGTACCATCGGTTGAGTTATTATCGACGACGACCTCGTCAACACAAGCGGGCACCTTCTCTAATAGCTGCCCCAGCCCCTCTGCTTCATTGAAGCAAGGTATGACTATGGAGATTCGGTAATTGCTGTACATACACTACATCCTGACAAATACATCGGCGTAGTCCGACGACCAGCCCCTGGAATAAGGAATGTCATTATAAATAATCTTCTCCTGATCCCCGCCTTCGCAAACAAGAATTGCATCGGGACTAAAATCATCAAAAGGAAAGACTGTATATTTCTTGGACGAAGCGCCTTGGACATTGACGTGTCGAATGGTCATGGGTGTTTTAGACTTTTCAGCCAATTGTTGGATCATTGGGTATTCCCAAGTGTCGCCGCCGATGACAAGACCAATATCGCGAAACTCCTTGGAAATAATAAATTCAATGGCCCCAGAGTACGAATCTTTAATCTTCGGATTGTTTGTATAGTACATCTGTCTTCGTGTAACCTCAAATATGTTGCCTTCTCCTATCAGCCTTTTCGATGAGTTCAAAGCAAGCCACGGCAAAGCATAAAGAATGAGAATAGCGGTTACGGGAATGATCAGATTATTATTTGCCCGCTGTCTGATGTCGGAGATGCTCACTGCAATGAGAGGGCTAAACAATACAAAAAATGGTAAGTGATAGCGATGGTTCCATGGCATCCACGGCACATAAAAACAAAGCATAAGGAATCCGCATATGAGAACTGTCATATATCCCATACGACATTCCGTTTTCTTTCTAAAGTGCAATATGGGAACCATCATCACACAGGCGATGATGAGTATGCTGTGAACAAAGTTGGCTGCAGAATCCTCATGCAACGCAAAAGGGATATAAAATTCAATGGGCCTATTGAAGTCATCCAGCAATGTTATGCGCTCGTCGTTAAGCGCAACGCCCAAGAACTGATGGGCATATTGAGTGAGGGCATAAGCGGTATCATTGACAATGGCTAAAGGCGTACTGAAGTGCAAGACAATGTTCCGCAGCACATTGGATATAAAGAGAGGCGCCGTCATGTTATGGTTCGCGTAGTTAATAGCGACATAAATATTTCCGTAAAGATCATTATTTCGCCAGAAGTAGCCTAAATTCAGGCCGATTGAAACTAACAGAATTGTCAGTACTGAAAATAGTATTTTTTTTCGATAGTTCTTAAAACCCCTCAGCGTCATCCACACGAGTAACGGAATACAGAAAAAATAAGCAGTTCCCTTGGACAGGAGAGCCAGGCCCAAGGCGCCTCCGGCCACGATCGATACTCGTTGACTCATTTCTCGCTGTATTGCTAATAGCGCATAATAGGCGAAAGAAACCGTCCAAAAAGATGCGACATAGTCATTCTGAGTGCTGGATCCTTGAAGAATTCCCATCGGAATGGTTGCGCAGATGACGGCTGCAAATATTTGACCGCGCTTATCGGCTCCGAGCCGCTCCGCTACCAGTGATACGCCGATAATACTTCCCACCATTGAGAACCATTGAACAAGGTTGGCAAAACGATCGGACCCCGATAAAACCTGAAAATGAGTGATGATAAACTCTGCGCCGGGAGAATAGTGGAGCTGCTTTTCGATGTGCGTGGGATAGTGGCCGACACTTTGGTTTTGAACCCAATGAAAAACACGGCTCATGTGGTAAGTCATCGAATCCCATGTATTTGGGGGCGCTAGGACCGCAATTAAACCGACCGTTGCGATCACAAACAGGATGAAGATGATAGAAAGTTTATCGAAGCTAGAAAGCCCGGAGACGCCTTGCCCGGCGGGAAATGGCCGATAACTGATCTTGAAATATATGGATACGGACACCGCTGCGACCAATATCCATGAAATCACCACCCCCTTGAACGTCAACAAAGAAAAAGGACTTAAGCATTCGGTGATTGCGATGAGGAAAATTCCCCAAATGACAGCTGCGCTTAAGAAGGCCCCGCGCCAACAAGGAGGTACAAGATTACTTCTGAGAGGGTCCGCATAAAATATTAGAAATAAAATACCAAAGCATAGCAAGGGAATCGTTATGGCCATCTCACCTGGTCTTCGATCCATGCATAGGCTCTCTTAAGCCCTTCCTCCAGCGATATCGCCGGCTCCCACCCGAGAACCTGCTTTAGCAAGGTATTATCTGAATTCCTACCCCGGACACCTTGAGGGCCTTGGATATGCTTGATTTGTATCTTTATGCCGGCGATGTTTGCAATAATGCCCGCCAGTTCATTGATCGATATCATTCGATCCTGCCCGAGATTTAAAGGTTCTTTGTGGTCTGACTGCATCAACTTATAAATACCTTCAACACAGTCATCGATATAGCAAAAAGATCTTGTTTGCTCACCGTCTCCCCATATTTCGATTTCGGGAGTGTTCCGCAATTTCGCCACAGCCACCTTTCGACACAATGCGGCAGGCACCTTTTCGCGCCCGCCTTCCCACGTTCCCAAGGGGCCAAATATATTATGAAATCTGACGATCCGTGTTTCAAAATTATAATCCTCGCTATAATGCATGCACAGTCGTTCGCTGATCAGTTTTTGCCATCCATAGGCATCGTCCGGCATGGCCGGATAAACATCGCTTTCTTTCAGCGGAACAACTTCCGGGTCTGCTTGCATTTGACGAGGGTAGACGCAGGCGGACGATGAATAAAGATAGCGTTTGCACTTGTTTTGACGCGCGGCTTCCAGGGTGTGAATATCCATCAGTGAATTGTTGTGCAAAATCTGCGCGTGATTAAATGCTGTAAAGCCCATGCCTCCCATGTCGGCGGCAAGAGCGTAGACCTCATCGAATCCGCCTTGCGTCGCTCTTAAACAATTATCCCAAAGACGCAAATCCGCCAACACAAACTCATCGCAGGCCGTTTTTTCATATTCCGGCTTTTTAATATCGACTCCCCTGACAAAATAATTCTTATGCTTCAAATATTTGGCCAGATGATGCCCGATAAAACCGCCCGCGCCCGTAATTAACGCTTTTTTCATAAATTATTCCTCTGTTGCTGCCCTACCCACGAGGAAGTAGTTGTAGCCAATTTTTGATTCCGCCGGAAATGGCTCCAATTCTTCGGTTCAAACGAAGACGTTTGAACGTCCTTTTTATCGAGGGTGCTTCTTTGCGGGTCGCGATAGCCAGAACGGTCTGAAGCCACTCTTTTTCCACTTCGTCCGGATGGCGAATTGATTTGGCGTCTGAATGCTGCCGATACATCGCGATCGTTTTTTGAGTCAGGATGGGCTGTTGTATTTGAAACATTGTGCACCACAGCCGCACATCCATGGTGAAATGAAGCGATTCATCCAAGGGCCCAGCTTCGTTCCACATGGAAGATGTCCAAAATACGGATTGCTGAGGAATCCAATGCTCAAGGGAATTCAATAAAGTTTGGCGTGTAAATTGCGACGGGCTTTCCTGAATAAAAACATGCCGCCTAATATCATCGCGCACTTCGCAGGAGCCAATCACCCATTGAGGACCTGTTTTGCCCTTCAAACGACAAACGACCTCTTCAATAGCCCCGGCTTTGAGCGCGTCGTCCGAATTCAGCCATGAAAGGATCTCTCCGCTCGCTTTTTTGAATCCCTTATTGATCGCGTGCGCCTGCCCTCGGTCTCTTTCAGTGACCCAATAGCTTAATTTTTCAGAATACTTGGATAGGATCTCAAGACTGTTATCCGTCGAGCCCCCGTCCACGACAATACACTCCTTGTTGGGGTATTCCTGATCCAAAACCGACAACACGGCATCTTCCAGGTATCGCCCTTGATTCAAGGACGGGATTACGACGCTAACTTTGGGATGCGGCGAATGCATGGGCGATCATTCTAAACGACTGCGTAAGATAGATTTTTTGGCCGATACGCTTCATGCGGTTTGAAGCTCAGTAACTGAAGGACGATTTAAAACACGGTTGATCTCCTGACGCATTTGAAGGATGAACCTTTCGGTCGAGAATTGCTGCGCATGCTGAAGGCATCGATCCCTGTAGGAGCCGGCCTGCGGCCCCATCATTTGCACAGCGCGAATAATTTTAGGGACATCGATATCATCGATCAAAATCCCTGTTTCGGGATCAAGCACGGTTTCCTTGTATCCGCCCTCTCGCGGCGCGACGACGGGCTTACCGGACGCCATCGCCTCGACCACCGTCATTCCGTAGTCTTCCTCCTGGGCCGTTGTGATGAACGCTTTGCAATTCGCGTAAAGTTCGGTCAATTCGTGAACGCTAACCCAACTCCGGATCTCGACATTTGCCGGTTTCATTTTGAAGCACGCTTCCGCGTACCGTCTGAAATGCCTCGACTGCTCATAGGATCCGACAATGATCAGCTTTTCCCCCGGCATTCGCGCGAATGCCTCCAGCTGCATTTGGACGCGTTTATGAGATATCAGGCGGTTGACGCTTAACCAATAGTCGCCTGTCCGCGCGTAATGGAGCGATTTGACGTCGGTGGGAGGATGGATGATACGGGAGTCCAGGCCGATGTAACGGATCAATCTGTTTTGGACGTTTCGTGAATTGCAGACAACCCGATCAATATTTGCGGCGTACTTTCGGTACAAGCCCCGGTTGATCCGAGTCCAAAAATCAAATACTGGTCTTAGCAACCTCGGAACGGTGTGCTGGCGCGTGTATTCATAAAGGTCGAATATTTCACGGCTGGGCGAGTTTGTGTACCATAGGTTGGGTCGATTCCGATAAAGGCCGCTCATCGCCCAGTCGCCTCCGCAAATAAAAATGTCATATTGATTTTTTAACGCGAGATAACGAAAGCGTAAAAATGCCAATTGCTGACGGAACGGCGCATTCTTAGGCACCCAGCCGATCGTGATAACACGGATATCGCTGAATCCCATTTTTTCGATCTTCTCCCTATCCGCCACCGTCGTGTAGCACACCGCGTTCAGGTGGCGGCACAACGTCAGGACCAGGATTTCAGCACCGCCAATATTGTCCAGAAAGTTGTGAAATACCGCTATTCTCGTGCTTTTTTCTTGTGTCATGAGGCCCGAGCTTAGCAAATTATAAATTTCTGTTCTACTCCCTGCCGTAATGCGGTTTTCGGTGAGCGCGCCGGTCTTGTCGGTGCAGATCACCGTGGTGCTGCCCATCGTCTCGACGGCCGGGACCCGCGGATGATCGCTTTTCGTTTTGCCATGCGCGACACGCCAACGGCGAGCACCAGAAATGCAAAAGCCCTGATCCATTGACTGAATCAGGGCTTTTGTCCTCTCGGATGGCTCCTTAGGAGCGGAATTAATGGCGACCCCAACGGGATTCGAACCCGTGTTACTACCGTGAAAGGGTAATGTCCTAGGCCTCTAGACGAAGGGGTCGACTGGAAGGCAATATTTAAAGGCAACGCCTCTAAAGCGCGCCATAATTAATCGCTTCTTACCGATAAATCAAGCGATTATAGTGTGGAGATGTAA
>JAGVCY010000075.1 GCA_020058965.1 Candidatus Omnitrophota bacterium
CTACGGCGGCGTTCCTGTGATGGGCGCCTGGGTTCGGGTGCCGGAAGGCCAACTCGGAACCATTCTCGGCGCCAAGAAAAATCTTGGAGAAATGCGCGAACTCAAATTTGAAGACGGACAATACTGGATGCCGAATTTTTCGGTTCACGATGAGCTGGCGATGAATCAGAAGTTTATTGACGCGTTGAGCCGAGGCAAAAAACTTCCCAGTCTTGTCGCCGACGGAAAAAAAATCGGGGTGTTTCGTCCCGGAACGCATGCGGAATGGAATCAGACGGCTCGGCCCGGGACCAAGGGGTTTTATGTGGAAGACGGACCCGGTAAGTACACGGTCGGCGGCCGCGAGCTCACCAATGATTTGATCCGGCAATTGACCGCGGATCGGACCGTGGGCGGATTTGGCGCGAGCCCGCAGACCTACCTCAAGGCCGCCTGGAAGGCGCTGGATGACGGAGACTTCCAAACGGCTATAGCACTTGCGGATACCGTGGTGGTGCTTTTTGAAGGCAAAAAAGGTCCTGAGTCTGATGTCGCTACGGCGCGGATGCTGGTGGATACACAGGCATTCGTGAGGATGGTTCAGAACGGCAACGCGGTTGCCGCCGGACGCGCTTACCGTGCCGCGGTGAACGCGCTGGCGGATCAGATGGGCGATGTGAGCTTCAAGGCGCAGGATCCGTTTACGGGCGAGGTCAAGAATGCCAAGGTCGCCGAGGGAGCGCGGCAGGAAACGCTGTATGTGCCGGACCGAGCGAAGGATCCGAAGACCGGGAAGGTCGTGACGCGCGGGTGGTACACGGTGAATCGCGCGGGCGGTGTGGAATATCAGGACACCGAGGGAAATATTTCGACGGTGAAGGATGGTCGGCCCGACCGGGTGGTTCTGCATTTGGTGAAATTGGAAGCGCCGATCACGGGCGACCGCAAAGGCGCGAAGGCCAAGGTGACATTGCGCGAACGGGCGGGCGCGACGGGACGGGTGGCCGGTGCGACGTTTGAATTGTCAAACGGGCATTTGGGACGGCTTGATCCCGGCAGGAGATCTGTCGAAGAGGGTCGTACGAAGATCAGCGGACGTGCGCATGACACCGACAAGGACGGCGGGTTTGTGTACCCGTATGAGTTGACCCGAGACATCGACGCCGCCGATGCCAAGGAGCGTTACGCGGTCAAGTTCGATGCGCCCGTCGCCGAATGGAAGGCGCGCAAGGGCGAGCAAAAGGCCGCTGATCGCGCGGTGCAGGTGTACGAGCTTTTTAATCTCAAGGACGGCCAGCGGACGGGATTGCCGGCGCGGGTCGAGGTGCGCGACGCTAAAACCGGCAGGACACTTTTTTCTTCAAAGGCCGATCAGAAAAATCCCGGCGTCTATCCGCTGGCGCCCAAGGGGGACTACCTGCCTCCGATGCGTTTGGAGTGGAATTCGAAGGACGGTGTGATCCGTTCCGCCGACGCTCCGAGTTCGGGTAAGCCGTCGGCCGATGCCGCGCAGGAAGAAGACGCTGTGGCTCAATTGGAAGCCCAGGGAATCGACTTGAGTCCCGACGAACTTCTCGGTCTGGTCGGCGATCCGTCCGAATTTGATCCTAATGACTCGTACGCCAGTAACAATTTGCGTCCACGGTCGGAAACCGCGCGAGGTGTTGGTGGCGTCGGCGACCGAGGCGGTGACCTCATTGGCGACGAGGGCGGCTTTAGGGCTGTGAAGGAAGTTCAGTACCAAGTACGAGGAACGGACGGGAAGGTTCAAACCTTCGACTTGGCGCTCACCGACGAACCGATTGCCCCAAAAATCGGCGTGGCCGCGGTTCACAGAAACACACCGGACTTCGGGCTGCGCGTTGATGATTGGATTTTGACCGGTAATTTGACGATCCGCGACCGGCAGGGCAAGGATCCGGCCGTCCCGCTCAAAGACTTTTTGGCCGACCACAAATATGTCATCCCGCCGGGGGATTATGTTGTCAGCGGTGTCGGACAGGTCTCGGCTCCGTTATCGGATTCCGTCGGCCGCGAGGTTCGGTCGGTCAATCAGGCCGCGGAGATTCCCGTGTCGACGCAATTTGCCGACGATTTGGCCAAGGCGTTCACCTCCTACGATCGTTACACCTATGATCTATCGCCCGATGTGACGGAGGTTCACGACTTTCATGTCGTGCCGGACGACAATGGGCAAATTCACTTCAGAAAGGATGCCGCCGGCAACCACTATCAGCGCAATGCGCGGTTTGAATACGCCGTCGCACTAACCGGCCAAATCGCTTTTACCTGGACCGAAGGACTCGCGGCGGGGGCGAACGAGCGAATGGACACGATCGTTCGGTCGGATGAGGCGGCGCTTCCCCTGGAGAATCGTTCCATCGCCGAGCCGAAGACGACCGTCATCATCGCTCCGCGCGAAGGCGTGAAGGCCGGGTCGGCGGATCCTGCGACGACGCTGGCGGATGCGTCTAATGAATTCGGAGCGCAGTTCAAAAAAAATTCCGACGGTAAGGACGCCCCGGCCAACACGAACGCGTTCCACGGCATGACCAAGAAGATCACCCGCGGAAACGGCATCACCGCCCGCGATGCGCTGCCGGCCGGGCCGTATCACCAGTCCGCGACCGAAAGCGAACTGCGCTACACCGTCGGCGCCGATCAAAAGCCCCGCTACATCAAGAAGGACGGTTCAATTTTTACCGATCAAGAAATGGTCCGCGTGAACGGAATATTTGCCGAACCGCTTCCGCCCGCTCCACCCCAATCCGATTCACCCGACATCGTCGAAGCCCAGAAGGCCTACGAAGCCAAGCTCAAGGAATATCAAGCGGCCGCCACCCTTCGCGATCAGATCCAGACCGACGACAAGATCATCTACTACGATGCCAACGGTATGGACGTGGCGACAATCACGCTCTCCGAAAAGAGCCGCGTCGCGGTGCTCACGCTTCTGCACCGCGCCGACCCGATCGGCGAGCGGCATGTCACCAAACAAGAGATCCGCCACATTCCGCTCGACAAGGCGCCCGTCGAACGCCGCGACGGTCGGCTCGACTTCAAGGGACTCAAAGCCGAAGACCTTCTGCCGTCGCTCGAATCCCTGCGTCAGATCGAATACCGCACCGGCCGCGAGGTCGTCACCGTCGGATTCGACCGGTCGGGCCGCGAGATCAAAGAAGACACTTTTTATTTTTACAATCCGGAGACGGGTCAGCGCGAAGCAGAAAATCCCGTCATCAAGATTTTTAACGCTGACCGGCTTGAAGAAATTATCCTTCCCAAGACGAGCCGTGAGACGATTTTTTATGACGCGGGCGGGCGCGAGACGGCGCGTCGGCTCGACAGCTGGAATCCCAAGACTTCCAGTTACGACTGGCTGATGGCTTTTTCCACCGCAGAAGCTGAGGCCAAGGATCCGGACGCGGCGCGCGGCACCGAAACGGTGCTCCGCTGGGAGCCGCGCGATCCCGAGGCCGTGAAGCGCAACCCCGTTGATCTGGGGCCGGAGGCGTTCACGCTTCGCGACCGCGCGACCGGGCGCGTGTACACGCCGGAAGAAGTCGCGGAAGTGCTTGTCGGAACGGAGGCGGGCCGTAAGCTTCGGGACGCGGCAATGTCCGATCAGGTCAGCAAGAC
>JAGVCY010000289.1 GCA_020058965.1 Candidatus Omnitrophota bacterium
ACCGGATCTTTTGCGAGTACGGAAAATACCGCACCGGCGGCCGGCTCCTCCACGATGTGCATCCTTACGGCGTATTAACAGTGGCTGAAATCATAGCGAAATCGTCAAATATCGGCGTTTCAAAAATTGCCGATAAGCTCGGCAAGGACCGCCTGTACGGGTATGTAAAAAAGTTTGGCTTTGGACAAAAAACGGGCATCGATCTGCCTGGCGAAATATCCGGCTTGGTGACGCCGACTAAGTTCTGGTCGGCCCCATCCCTTTCCTGTGTGGCGATGGGACAGGAAATCGGACTTACCGGAATTCAACTCATCACTGCGACCAGCGCCATCGCGAACGGCGGTTTGCTGGTGAAGCCGCGTATTGTCATGGAAATTCGTGACGCCGACGGTCAGACCATGAAGGCCTACCCCTCAGGCGTGAAGCGGAGGGTTATCTCCGAAAGCACTTCACGGCAGGTCAAAGAAATCATGAAAAAAGCGGTGAGCAAGGCGGGTACGGGAGCGCTTGCGAACATAGAAGATCCAAATGTGAGTATCGGCGGGAAAACCGGCACGGCTCAAAAACTTGAAAACGGCGCCTACTCCCACGGCAGCTTTGTCGCCTCGTTCACGGGTTTCGTTGAACGGGGGGATAAAATGGTTACAATATTGGTGTCCGTCGACGATCCGCATCCGATTTATTACGGCGGATCGGTCGCGGCCCCGCTGTTCAAGCGGATGGCGGAACGCGTTCTCGAATATTGGCGGTAAATTTAATCTTTATGACTCTTAACGCCTGTCACGCCGCCCAATTGCATGAGCTTTTAAAGAGCGGCGGAGCTTTGTTTGACGAAGCGTCCATGCCAAGTGTTCCGGTCAGCGCGGTGGTGTGTGATTCGCGTAAGGCGGTTCCCGGATCCATTTTTGTCGCGATCAAAGGCAGCGGAGGCGACGGTCACCCGTTTGCGGCGCAGGCGATTCGGGCGGGGGCACTGGCCATCGTGACACAGGACCCGAACTTTAGAAGCTCAGTCCCGGTCGCCGTGGTGGCCAACGCTCGATTGGCTTATGCGCGATTCAATCATCTGTTGCACGGGGAGCCCTCCGCGCGCATGAAGATGCTGGCCGTGACCGGCACGAACGGAAAAACCACTTCAGCTTATCTGGCGGCTCATCTTCTCAAGCGAAAAATGCGCCCCATCTTGCTCGGAACCATTGAATACCGCTTCGAGGCAGAAATCCTGCCCTCGACCCATACAACTCCCGACCCGGATGTTTTGCATCCATGGCTTGCCCAGATGGCGCTCAAAGGCGCGGACAGCGTTGTTCTGGAAGCGTCCTCCCACGCGTTGGAGCAGGAGCGGCTGGCGGGCATCGACTTCGACGGTGCGCTCTTCACCAACCTCACTCAGGATCATTTGGATTATCACGGAACACTCGACGCGTACCTTGCGGCCAAGCTCAAGCTTTTTGCGATGATCCGGCCGGGCGGCATCGCGATCGTGAACGCGGATGATCCCGCCGCATTGCAAGTGTGCGCGGCGGTGCCCGCGGACAAAAAATGCATCACTTACGGCAGGACGCCAAACGCGGATATTCGGGCGGAAGCCATTCGATCGGACTTAAAAGGGTCCGAGTTCGTGGTGCGATATGAGGGGCGTGAATTTGTTGTTAAGACCCAGCTTTTGGGGCTGCACAATGTTTACAATGCGCTGGGTGCATTGGGTTTGGCGATGGCGGCCGGTATGCCGCTTGAAGAATCAATCCCGGGCCTCGCCAACTTCAAGGGGGTGTCGGGCCGTTTGGAACGCGTGCCTTGCGAACAGGGCTTTGAACTTTTTATTGACTACGCGCATACACCGGACGGAATTCAGAATGTGTTATCGGCCGTGAGACCGTATGCTCACAAACGGCTTTTGGTTCTTTTTGGATGCGGCGGCGACCGCGACCGCACCAAGCGGCCCAAGATGGCCGCGGCGGTTGAAGCGGCGGCGGACCGGATCGTTCTGACATCGGATAACCCGCGAAGTGAAAATCCCCGTCAGATCATACTAGAAATCCAAGCGGGTTTTTCGGACGGAAATAAAAATGTGGATGTTCAGCCGGATCGAGCCAAAGCCATCCGCCAGATATTGCTGGAAGCCCGTCCCGGCGATGTGGTGCTGCTGCTGGGCAAAGGGCATGAGGAATATCAGATCATCGGTACCGAAAAAATTCCGTTCAGCGACCGGGAAGAAGCGCTTAAAGCGCTCAAAGGAAGATAACATGCTGGATTACACCTACAAGCAGCTGGAGCAGGCCGTCCGCGGAAAACTCATGATGCCGAGCCGCCGAAGCACCTTTAAAGGAAAAGTATGTCTCGATTCCCGAACCGTTCAGCAGGGGGAATTATTTATCGCGCTCAAGGGGAAGAACTTTGACGGGCACGACTTCATCGATCTGGCATTTGAAAAAGGCGCCCGGCTCTGCATTGCGGAAATCGGCTCGAGCCGGAAGATCAAACGACGCGACCCCGATATTATTTTTGTTGAAAGCACGAGTCAGGCGCTTTGCCGGTTGGGTGGTTTTCATCGTCGGCAAAAAAACAGACCTCTGATCGCCATCACCGGTTCCTGCGGCAAAACCACGACCAAGGAGATTCTTGCCCATATTCTGGGCGCCAAATTCAAGGTGCTTAAAAACTCCGGAACCGAAAATAACGCGATCGGCGTACCGAAGGCGCTTCTCAATTGGGAAGATGAGGACATCGCGGTGATCGAGATCGGCACCAATCAGATCGGAGAGATCCATCACCTGACGCGGCTGGCCCAGCCGACCCATGCGGTGATCACGCTCATCGGGACATCGCATCTGGCCGGACTGCGCAGCATCCAGGGGGTGAAGCGGGAAAAATTATCAATGGTGGAGGCGCTCGATGACGGAAGTACGGTCATTTACAACGGGGAAGACCGGAATATTGTTCATGAGAGACTCAGGAAGCTCAAAACCTTGAGAGTCGGCTACAAAAAAGGCATGAACTTTTTTGCGGATGAGATCAAATTGTTGGATCACGGCTTGGAATTTAGATTGAACGGCAAAACCAAGACGAACCTGTTCGCGCCAATTTTGGGGCAGCACAATGTGCTGAACACGCTGTTGGCCGCGGCGGCGGCGTCCTGCTTTGGCATCACGGGGGAGCAGGTGAAGGAGCGGATGGTGAATTTTAAGGCGCTTAAGGGCCGCCTCCGCTATCAGGAGATTCAGGGCACCCACTGGATTGACGATTCCTATAATTCCAACCCTTCTTCGCTCAAGGCGGCGATCGAGCTTTTTAGAACTTATCCGCCCAAAGGGAGAAAAATATTAGTTCTGGGTGACATGCTCGAGCTGGGGCCGCGGGCGCAGGCGTTTCATCGCGAAGCAGGGCAGCAGATCGCGGCGCATCCCTTTGATCTGGTGCTCACGGTCGGCGCGTTGGCCGCCAGATTCGCGGAAGAAGCGTTGGTGTTCGGTTTTGCCAAAGAAAAAATAAGGATTTTTCCGACCAGCGCGGAAGCAGGTCATTTTTTAAAAGGCCAGATCCGTCCGGGCGACACGGTTCTTTTGAAGGGGTCACGAGGCATGAAGATGGAGGCCGTCATGGAAATCTGCAACACCCCGAAGGCTGCCTAACCGATGCTTCAGGCGCTTCTGTACCCGCTCCATGAATTATTTTCGGTGCTCAATGTATTCAAGTACATCACCTTCCGCGCCGCGGCCGCGGCGATCTGCGCTTTTGCGATCAGTGTTTTGTTCGGATCCAAATTGATACGGGCCCTAAAGCAGCTCAAACTCAATCACAGCCCTGAGCGCGTCGGATTTGAATCCATCGCGAGCCAACACGCCCATAAGACTCATGTACCGACCATGGGGGGGCTGCTCATGGTTGGGTCCATGGTGGTTTCTGTTTTGCTGTGGGGCGACCTTTCGAACCGCTACCTTTGGATCGCGCTGTTGTCGACGGTCTGGCTGGGGGCGATCGGCTTCGCGGACGATTACCTAAAGATCAAGAACCACAGCGCTGACGGACTGTCCGCCATCACAAAATTCAGCGGGCAAGCGCTGCTGGCGATCGGCGTTGGCTTGTATTTGTATCAAGACGCGTCGTTTTGGACGGCGGTGAGCATTCCTTTTCTAAAAGATGTGACGGTGCATCTGGGAATCGGGTATGTGCTGTTTGCGTTTGTTGTGTTGGTGGGAACCTCCAACGCGGTTAATCTGACCGATGGGTTGGACGGTCTGGCGACAGGCTGCGCGCTTTTTGCCGCATTGGCGTACGCGGTGTTCAGTTATGTCACGGGGCATGTGTTTTTTGCGAAGTATCTTTTTTTGCCGTTCATTGACGGCGCGGGCGAGCTGACGGTTTTTTGCGGAGCGATGATCGGTGCCTGCTTGGGGTTTTTGTGGTTCAATTCACAGCCGGCGACCGTTTTTATGGGCGACACCGGTTCGTTGGCGCTGGGCGGAGCCATCGGCATCGTGGCGCTTCTCATTAAGCAGGAGATGATCCTGCTCGTTGTCGGCGGGGTGTTTGTGATGGAAGCGTTGTCCGTTATTCTGCAAGTCGGAAGTTTCAAACTGACCGGCAAACGGATTTTTTTAATGGCACCGATCCATCACCATTTTCAAAAAATGGGTTGGCCTGAGTCCAAGGTGGTCATTCGATTTTGGATTTTGGCGGTCATTTTACTATTGGCAGGCCTCTCGAGCTTAAAGCTGCGTTGATGAAGCGACTCCGCGGCGTATCGGGTCAGGCAGTGGCGGTCATCGGCTCGGGAGAGAGCGGCGTGGCATCGGCTAAATTGTTGCTGAAGGCAGGGGCCGTTGTCAGGATTTCATCGTCGGGACCGATTCCGGAGCCGTTCAAGCGCTGGTGTGCCAAGCATCGCGTTTTGATGGAAGCGGGCGAGCACACCGCAGATTTTTTGTCCGGGGCAAAAATTCTCGTGGTCAGCCCGGGCGTTAAACCATCCAGCTTTCCGATCCGACATGCGCGGCGGCACGGCATCCCTGTCTGGAGCGAAATCGAGCTTGCCTGGCGTATGACGAGCGGCAAGTTCGTCGCCGTGACCGGAACTAATGGAAAAACGACCACCTGCACGCTGCTGTGGGAAATCATCCGGCGGCATCACGATTGTCATTTGTGCGGAAACATCGGAAATTCACTTGCAGCTTCTGTGCTGGAAAAAGGCGCGGCCACATGGCGCGTCGTGGAAGTCAGTTCCTTCCAGATGAAATACATCAGCCGGTTCCGGCCGGACGCCGCCGTTGTTTTAAATCTAAGTCCGAATCATTTGGACTGGCACCCCCATCTGGCCGATTATTACCAATCCAAACTTAGGATCGCGGAATGTTTGACACCCCGTCAAACGCTGATCCTTAATCACGATGACGCGACCCTCGTGCGCCGCACCACAAAACTTCGGGCCCGCAAAGTGAACTTTGGTCTAAAAAAACTACGCGACGGCATCACGATCGCCGGAGACCACATCCGAGAAGTCCAAAACGGCATCCTCCAGCCCCAGCCCGTCGCGAGTCTCAAGCATTACCGTTTAAAAGGCGCACACAATTTGCAGAACGCATTGGCGGCTACGGCGGCGGCGCTGGCGTTGGGCGTGTCAAAAAAAGCGATACAGGCGGGGCTCGACGCCATGAAGCCGTTGCCGCATCGCGTGGAGGACCTCGGGGAGGCGGGCGGTGTTCGGTTCGTCAATGATTCCAAGTCAACGACCGCGATGAGCACCGTCGCCGCGATTCGTCGGTTTGATTCCGGGGTGGTGCTTCTGGCCGGCGGGCGAAGGAAGCAAAAATCATTTCAGGCAGTTTTTGGAGAGGTGCGCCGACGGGTGCGGCGGATCGTGTTTTATGGTGAAGCGGGCGAATCCATGCTCAAGGAATTTGGATTTTTTAAGAACCGGACGGTGGTCCGTGATTTTGAAGGCGCGGTGCGGGAAGCGTACCGGGCGGCGGGACCCGGGCAGGTCCTGCTGTTGTCGCCGATGTGCTCGAGCTTTGACCAATTTTCATCGTACCGCGAACGCGGGGATGCCTTTCGCCGGATCTATGGCGAGCTGGCGGGAAAAGGATGAAGCCGTTAACTCTCAACGGTCCCGAGCCGGGCCGTCAAATCCGCATCTGGCTGTTTTCGCTCACCGCGACGCTTGTTTCGATCGGGATCGTCATGATCTTTAGCGCGAGCGCCATCTTTGCCTGGGATCGGCATCAGGATTCCATGTATTTTATCAAGCGGCACTTTGCCTTTTTGATCGTGGGGGTGGCCGGTTTTGTCACCGCAATGCTCGTGGATATTAAAAAACTCAGAAAATACGCCCCGCATCTTTTGATCGGAATCGGCGTGGCCCTGCTTTTTGTCGGCGTGCTGGGGCCTAAAATCGGAGGCGCGCGGCGCTGGATCTCGATCGGCGGATTCAATATCCAGCCGTCGGAGTTTGCAAAAATTGCGGTGATCCTCTACTTGTCGGACAAGATATCCAAAAAAACAGAAGGTCTGGCCAACTTCAAGCGCGACCTGCTTCCGTTGATCTCGGTGATGGCGATCGTCTGCCTTCTGATCTTGTTGGGAAGGGATCTCGGAACCACGGTGGTTCTATCGGCAGTATTTATGCTGCTGCTATTTGTCGGGGGAATTCCCGTCAGGTATTTTTTTTGGCTTTTGGGCGCGTGCGTGCCGCTGCTGGTTGGCGCGATCCTGATCGAACCGTACCGGGTCAAGCGATTGACCGGGTTTTTGAACCCCTTCATGGATATTCAGGGAAAAAGCTTCCAGTTGTATCAATCGCTCCTGGCGATCGGATCGGGAGGTTTTTTTGGGCAGGGACTCGGGCAGTCCCAGCAAAAGCTTTTTTATCTGCCGGCGGCCCACACCGACTTTATTTACGCGATCGTCGGCGAGGAAATGGGATTTTTGGGCGCGGGTTTTGTGCTGCTGTTGTTCGTGATGTTCGGCGTATTGGGCATGATGATCGTATTCCGTGCGAAGACCGCGTTTCATCAGCTGTTCGCGCTGGGGCTTGTGACGCTTGTTCTTCTGGAAGCCATCATTAACATCGGCGTGAGCACCGGTGCGCTTCCAACCAAGGGACTTGCCCTGCCGTTCATCAGTTACGGCGGCTCTTCGCTGGTCGTAAATTTGATTCTGGTCGGACTGTTGCTGAATTTATCGCGGGATCGGATGGATGTTCCGGATGGATGGAAGCGTTCGGCTCAGGGATGAAGATCGGACTGAGGAGGCACTGTTGAACATCATCGCCGCAACGGGCGGGTCTGGAGGACATTTTTATCCTGCGCTTGCTTTTTTGCAGGCGTGCAAAAATCGCCATCCCGACTGGGTCTTGACCTTGGCTGTGGACCGCGGATCCAAGTCGCTCGGGCTCGAGCAGGACGCCGGAGCGGCCCGATCCGTCGTAGAAATTGAATCGGTGAAATACGGCGGAGCGAAGTCGCTGATCAATCCAGGCTTCTGGGGGCGGCTTGCAAAGGGCTTCAGCGAGTCGCGAAAACTTTTAAAAGAGCTCAAGGCGGATGCGGTGGTTGGGTTTGGCGGCTACGCGAGTTTTCCGGTAGTTTGGGAGGCTGCGTCGATGCGGATTCCGACGATGATCCACGAGCAGAACGCGGTGATGGGACGCGCCAACCGCGTGCTGGCGGGGCGGGTGAATTGTCTGGCGGTGACGCTCGAGCTGGTTGAGCCGGCTCCCCGCCGGACGCGGGTGGTGCAGACGGGGTTTCCGCTCAGATTAAATTTGAAGCGGCTTGACCGGGAAGCGGTGATGAGGCAATTGGATCTGGACGCTTCCAAAAAAACACTGCTCGTTTTTGGCGGCAGTCAGGGCTCGCGTTTTATCAATGAATTGATGCTGGACATGGTAAAAATTTATGGCCGCGAACTGGGCTTGGAGTGGCAGGTGCTGCATCTCACAGGACGGAAAGATGCCGTCGATAAAATAACGACGCCCAAGGAATTGGTGTACCGGCATTGGGCTTACAG
>JAGVCY010000035.1 GCA_020058965.1 Candidatus Omnitrophota bacterium
CATCCCAGATCCGCAAATCATCCAAAAACCGTCTGTCGAAACGTCTTCGGTTCCGCAAAACCCAGTCCCGTCCGGAGGCAAGTTCAAATCAGCCGACCCTTTCCGCGAGGCCAGTGATCTGGCCTGGAAAGCGAACGAAATATATTTTCATAAGGATAATTATCTGCAGGCGAGTGAGTTGGCGAACGAAGCGCTTAAGGTGGACCCAAAAAATCGCCTTGCCGGCAATGTGCAGACCAGGATCAACCGCGACATTTACGAACGGCCCACGGACTTTGGCGGCATCAGCCGAGGTATCACACCGCCTGATGGCAAAATCGCCCTCGCGGTCGCGCTTTCGGACAATGTGGTGACGCTGGAAGAAGCCGAAGACATCGCGATCAAGAGCAGTCTGATGCTCCAATCCATGAAGCACCGGGCGGCGGGCGCGAAGGGTAAGGTCCGCGAGGCCTTCCGTGCATTTTTTCCGACAGCCGGATTCGAAGCTTCTATGGGCGGCGGCAAGGTGGCTCAGGGATCCGTTTTAGATGTGCCTTACGACTCTCAAAGATACATGCTCAATCTATCCCAGCCAGTGTTTTATGGCGGTGAACTAATTTTTACGCTCAAACAGGCTAAAGCTGCAGCAGAGTCTGAGACGCTCAAATACGAAAAAGAACGGGTGGATGTGTTGAAGCAGGTGGGTGAGGCCTATCGGAACGCGGTGAATGCCTTGTACAACCTTGATTTTCAAAATGAAACTTATCAGCGGATTGAAGTGTATATGAATCAAAATGACCGGGCGTACAAGGCCAAGCTGATCGCGCCGATCGACCATCTCGAAGTCACATCCATCTACAATCAGGTAAAATTCCAAAACGAAACCGCGATCACTACACAAAAATCAGCCAACTTGACCCTCTGCCAGGCAATGGGAGTTCGGGCGGACCAGCCGATTCCCGTTGATCCGAGCATCAATATGGAGCTCATCCAGCCCGTCGATTTGGACGAATACCTGAATCGTGTTGGAACCGGAAATGTGGATATACGGATTCGGCAGTCCACGCTCGAAAGCGCGTATTACGGAGCCAAGGTTTTTGACGCGCAAAGATTGCCGCGAGTGGATCTCCGAGGAAATGTAGGACTATCAGCAGAAAGACCCTACAGCATTGACCGTGCAGATGATGAACCCACGACCGCATTTGAGCGCAGAACAGAGTTGGATCTCGAAAAGGAGTATGCGATGATCGCGTCTGTGGCTATTCCATGGGGGCCGAACACCACCAAGTACAATTACCAACGCAGGACTTTTGCCCCAACCGTCTCATCCTTCCAGGGATCGGCAGATTTTAAGCACTCCATCACCACAGATTTTTTTGACCGGTTATCGAACGCGACAGACGAGGAAATTGCCGAGGCGGAATACCTCAAGGCCATGGCGGAGTTACAAAAAGAGCGGGCCGATCAGGAGATCAACGCCCGGCAGGCCTATTACGATTATCAGAGCGCGCTTTTGCAGATGGAAACATCGGAAGCCAAAATTCAGTTCCGCCAGAAGCAGGTCAAAATTTTGGAAGAAACGACGCGGACGGAACAGGCAAAATTAACGGAACTTCTAAGCGAGATCGTGAGTCTGGCGGAGGATCGATATTCTCGTATCACGGCGATTTCAAGCGCCAAAAATGCCCTGGCCAAGATGGATTATTTGGCCGGAACGGAAGGAACCAACAGACATGAATTTAAATCTTCACAAAAATAAATCGGCTATTTTTAAGATCCTTTTCTTCATCGTGATCCTGGTGGTGGGGTTTTCGATCTTATCCAAACACATCACCTTCATCGGCGGCCTGCCGACCTTCAAAAAGAAAAAAGTCGTTCAAAAACAGGCCGTCGAGGATATCGCGGTTCCGGTCAAAGGGTACAAGGTGACGCGGGTGGATTTTTCGGACACGCTGCCGTCACTGGGAACAGTGAAGGGTTACCGTGAGATCGAGCTGAAGTTCGCCGAGAGCGGGTACATCGAGTACATCAATTTTAGAGACGGGGAAAAGGCCGTCGAAGGCGACATCATCGGCAGTTTGGATCAACGCGAAAAACTCCTCAAGTTGGAATACGCCAAAAATGAAATGGAGCGGACTCAAAAAATGTTTGATCTGGGCGCGCTTGCGGACAGTAAGCTCCAACAGACCAAGCTCGAATACCAATCCGCGCGGCTCGAGTATGAAAAAACCAACCTCGTCGCGCCGTTTGACGGGTACTTGGGAAGCGTCGAAAAACAAAAAGGCGACTTTGTCACACCGAACGATGTGTTCGGATCGTTCGTCAATCTGACGGACGCGTACGCGGAGTTTGGCGCGATCGAAAAGGACATCAGCAAGGTCAAGGTAGGGCTGCCAGTCACGATGACCGTGGATTCATTTCCCCAGGATACCTTCAGCGGGGAGATCGAGTCTATTTCACCGATCGTCGAGGGAAGGACCCGTACCTTTAAGGTGAAGGCCCGCATCGTCAACGAGGGAGAAAAACTCAAGGCCGGCATGTTCGGCCGGGTTGGTGTGCAGATCTATCAAAAGGAGCACACGCTCGTGATCCCGAGCTCCGCATTTAGGAAGAAGGAGCAGGAATATTTTGTTTATGTGATTCACCCGGACGAACCGGCCGAAGCCGAGGACGAGCCGGCCGTGAAGGCCCCGAAGGGGAAGGGCAAGGGTAAGGGCGATCCGAAGGCCGGAGCGGCGACAGCTCAGTCTGATATGCCCGCCGTTCCCGCGCAGCCGGATGTGATCATCGGCACGATCGAAATCCGGCCGATTCAGGTGGCCTACGCCACGCCGGACGCCGTCGAGATCAAGGCGGGACTTGAGGACGAAGAGCTTATCGTCGCAGACATTCAGCAGGAATTGGAAGAAAAGGCAAAGGTCGAAGTCACCGAAGTCCAAGAATACACCTTTTAGCAGATGTCATTACCTAGTTTTTCGATTAAGCGGCCGGTCACGGTGTATATGTTTTTCACCGCCGTGATGCTTTTTGGATTCATTTCGGTCCAGATGCTGCGGCAGGAGCTGTTCCCGCCCGTCACCTACCCCAAGCTCTCCGTCATCACCCACTACGCCAACGCCGCGCCTGAAGAAATCGAACAGCTCATCACTAAGCCCATCGAAGAAGCGGTCGGTTCCACCCCCGGCCTGAGAAGCGCGACATCCGTATCGCGCGAAGGCATGTCGCTGGTCGTGGCGGAATTCGGCTGGGAGCAGAACATGGACTTCGCGGCCCTGAATGTCCGCGAAAAAATTGATCTCGTGAAGTCGCGGCTTCCGCGCGACGCGGAAGAACCCACCGTCATCAAGTTCAACCCCTTCGAAATGCCCGCGGTGACGCTGTCCGTCTCAAGCGACCGCCGTTCGCCGGTTCAGCTCAAGCGATTCGCGGACAAATACATCAAGGGAGAGATGGAAAAGATCAACGGCGTCGCGTCGGCCACCATTTCGGGCGGCGCCGATGAGGAGATCCTGGTCGAGGTTGATCAAGGCCGGCTCAAGGCGTCCGCGCTCAGCATCAGCGATGTGTCCAAGGCCATTTCGGAAGCCAACCTCAACTATCCCGGCGGCACCATCAAGGAAAACTTCTATGAGTACTTAGTCCGCACCATCGGAGAATTCAAGCAGATCGGCGAAATCGGCAAAATTGCCGTGGGGCGCGAAGAAGCCGATCAGAACTTGGCGCCCGGAGAACAGGAAGAACCCACCAACGATCTTGTTCTGCTCAAGGATGTCGCCTCAATTACGCGGCAAACACAGGAGCGGACGAGCTTTTCGCGTTTTAACAGCCGCGAAAACCTGACCGTCTCCGTTCAGAAGCAGGCACAGTCCAACACCATTCAAGTCGCAAATCAGGTGAAGAAAAAGATCGCCAAGCTTAAAGAGCAGGCGCCCGAGGATATCAAGATCGATATCATCTACGATCAGTCCAAGTTCATCAAAGAAGCGGTCAACGGGGTGCGCGACGCGGCGGTTCAGGGCGGGATTCTGGCGTTTTTGGTGTTGGTGGTGTTTCTTCAGGACATTATGGCTTCCGTGCTCGTCATCTTGATCATCCCCATCACGATCATGGCCACGCTGACGCTGATGTACTTCGTCGGCATCTCGCTCAATGTTATTTCGCTCGGCGGTATCGCGCTGGGCGTCGGCATGCTGATCGACAACGCCATCGTCGTCATCGAAAATATCGACCGCCACATCAAAGAACAAGGCGGCCCGCAAAACCTCAAAGAAATCGCGATCCGTGCCACGGACGAGGTGGTCGCTCCGCTCATCGCGTCCACACTCACCACCGTGATGGTGTTTTTGCCGATGATATTTGTAACGGGCCTCGCGGGACAGATCTTCAAGGAACTGGCCTGGGTCGTGGTGGTGACACAGATTTTTTCGTTCATCGTCGCGATCACGCTGCTGCCCGTGACCATCATGCAGTTCAGCTACAAGGAAAAAAAATCCGAAGATAAAAAGTTCGGCTGGGTGCAGGCCGTCAACAAGGTGATTCACTTGTCCGGAAAGCCCATCACCTACATGGAATCAAGTTACAAGGCGATCCTGCCCGGTTTTATAAAAAACAAAGGCAGGTACCTGCTCATTGTTCTGGGAGTATTTGCCTTTACGGTGTTCATGGTCGGTAAGATGGAGCGGGTGGTGATGCCCAAGGTCGACCAGGGTCAGTTCATGATCAAGGCCGATCTCGCGGTTGGAATGCGGGTGGAGCGCACCAACGCGGTCGCCCTGAACATCGAAAAATATTTGAAGCGGTTTCCGCAGATCATGAGTGTTTCGACGATCGTCGGGTCGTCCAAAACGGGGTCCGCCAAGGACGACATCCAAAGCATCGGATCGCATCAGTCCCAAATCATCATCACTCTGCGGGCGGATCGGGACCTTACGACCGACGAGCTGATCCAAAAGATCCGCAAGGACCTCGCGACTCCGTTCATGAGGAAGGCGACGCGCGGCGCACGCGTCAACTATGTGCTGTATGAATCTTCGTTCAAGTCCGGGGGCGAGAACAACGCGCCGGTGGTGCTGAACATCAAGGGCAACAATCTCGATGTGCTCAAAAAAATCACTCACAGGATTCAGAAACGCATGGAAGCTATTGATGGAGTGTACGATCTGTCGAACACCATTCCTGAGAGCGCTCCGGAAACCAAGATCACGGTGGATAAAGACAAAGCCGCGTTTTATCGCATGTCCGTCACCGATCTGGCCACGGCCTCGCACATCTCGATCAAAGGAACCGTGGCTAGCAAATTCAAAGAAGAAGGAAAGGAAATCGATATCCGGGTGGTGCTGCGCGAAAGGGACCGGGGCGGGATCACGGACCTTCCGTTTATTCAGATGCACTCGCCGCTGGGGGTGAATGTGCCGCTGAGCGAACTGGTGAGCTTCAAGACGGGCGAAGGCCCGAGCGAGATCAAGCGCATCAGCCAGGAGAGGACAC
>JAGVCY010000139.1 GCA_020058965.1 Candidatus Omnitrophota bacterium
CATCGCGGCAAAAAGCCGCGCGGCGCCTTCAGCCGCTTTGCCGGAAGGCGCCAGCACGCGCGAAACCGCGAAGTGCCTGCTGTCGGGGGATTTATTCCAGGCCAAAAAACCGAACTTGGGCGTCGATCCTTTTTTCTTTTTAAAATCATCACACAGTTTTTCGAATTCGGGCTGGATCGATTTAAAAGAGGTGGTCAAATAAATGAGCGGGGTTTCGGTCGCGTAGTGTTCATCAAGCTGGCCGGGTGCTTCGATGCCGGCTGACGACGAGCCGTGGGCGGCGATGACGACTTTGATCTTATGAGGCAGCGCGGCCGCGATTTCTTCGGCGGGTATGCCGCCCGGACGCAAAATCAGGACCCGTCCGGCCTTCAAATCAAATTTAATGATCGTCGACTCGACGCCGACACTGCAGGCGCCGCCGTCGATCACGAACTCGATCTTGTCCCCGAACTCTTCGGCGACCGAAGCCGCATCGGTGGTGCTCGTGCGGCCAAAACGGTTCGCGCTGGGAGCCGCGATCGGAGACTTCAAAGCCTTGATCAGCTTGAGGGCGACGGGGTGGGAAGGCATGCGCACGGCGACAGTGTCCAGGCCCGCGGTGACCAGCTCCGGCACTTCATTTTTTCTGGGCAGCACGATGGTTAGCGGCCCGGGCCAGAATTTTTTCATCAAGTCACGCGCTTCACGCGGAACCTCAGCCGCCACCTCGCTCACCTGCCGTTCCGACTCGACATGCACGATGAGCGGGTCAAACACCGGCCGCTGCTTCACCTCAAATATTTTGGCCACCGCCCGCACATTGAACACATCCGCCCCAAGACCATAAACCGTCTCGGTCGGAAACGCCCCGATCCCGCCGGCTTCCATGATCTCGGCGGCTCGGGTGATATTGGCTGGAGTGGGCTGAAGAATAGACATGATCAAAGCGCGCTCAAACCGCCTCGGCATTCAATTTAAATGCTTTTGCGGCAGTGATCTGCCTCGTATCACCCGAAACGAAGCGCTCAGCCTTCACCTGGACAGCGGAAGCGACATGGATGGCATCGGATGCCCGAAGATCCGACCGTTCAAGGATGTTCACCGTGGTCAACAGCACTTCCGGAGTCAATTGACAGATCTCGAATGCCGCAATGTCTTCCAAGAGATATCCTTTGTAAAGATCATACTCATCCGCGTTCATTTTTTTTTCGCGGCGGCGTCTGGAAAAGGACGAAATCACCTCGGGAAAACACAAGGCGCTAACCATGACGGCATCCGCTTCCCGGAGCAACCGGTCGACATGCGGACTTCCGTTCTCATGAATATAACGCTTTACCAATGCGGACGAATCCAAGAAAAGTTTCAAAACCTCGCCCTCCGCCGCTCCTCGATTATCAGCCTCGATGCCGAAATACCAGGGATCACAAGCTTCACCCGTGGCTTTTTCCAGGGCTTGTCGTTTGGATCTTCGTCGACCGGAGTGATATTAGCGATGGGTTTTCCGTGCCGAAGGATCTGCACCGTCTCACCGCGCTCAACAGAATCAAGGTAGGTTTTAGCGCGCTTTCTGAACTCTGTGAAGGTTGTCTGAGTCATGAGTGCCTCCTATGTACACTAGTGTACATGAATGTACATTTTATTTCAATGGCGACTCGTGACAGGGACTCAAACAACCCCGCCAAAGCGGAAGTGTAGAACGGGTTTAAGCGGCCGGCCTCTTGCGGGTGGGGGCCATGTGCGTGCAATGGCCGTAAAACGCTTCGGCCGCTTCCATGAGCGTTTCGGAGAGGGTCGGATGCGGGTGCACGGTCTCGGCCAGATCGCGGACGGTGGAGCCCATGACGACCGCGTGCGCGCCTTCGCTGATGAGCTCGCCCGCTCCGGCTCCGACGATGCCGACACCGAGAATACGCTCGGTCTCGGGCTCGACGATGAGCTTGGTCATTCCGTCCGTGCGGTCAAAGCTGAGCGCGCGGCCGGACGCCGACCAGGGAAAGCGAACGACTTCGACGGTAATATTTTTTTGCTTGGCTTCGGTCTCGGTAAGTCCGACCCACGCGACTTCAGGGTCCGTGAACACCACGGCCGGAATGATCACGTCTTTGGAGGTCACGGTGTGTCCAAGCAGGCCCTCGACGGCAATGCGCGCTTCCTTGGAAGCTTTGTGGGCCAGCATGACGCCGCCGACCACATCGCCGATAGCCAAAAAATTCGGGTCGGTGGTTTCCAACCGTTCGTTCACGATGATAAAACCCTTTGCGTCGCGCTGGACCCTGGTGTTCTTTAGCCCCAGGTCGTAGCAATTGGGCGTACGGCCGACGGACACCAGCACGCGGTCATAAAGCTCTTCGATTTTTTTGCCGCCAAATTCCATGACGACCTTGATCTGCTTGCCGACGGTGGCCATACTGAGCACCTTGGCCGACACGCGCACTTCCTTAAAATGTTTTTCGGCATACTTGGCGACTGGACGAATGAGATCCGGATCGGCGCCGGTGAGGATCTGCGCCATCGCTTCAACCATTGTCACATCGGAACCCAGGCTTGCATAAACCGTTCCCAGTTCCATGCCGATGTAACCGCCGCCGACGACCAACAGCTTCTTCGGGATGTCCTCCAGCTCAAGCGCCTCGGTGGAAGTCATGATGCGCTTGTTCCCCAGATCAAAGGCGGCCGGCAGCGCGGGCTTGGATCCGACGGCCAGGATCGCTTTTTGGAATTTAATAAACTTCTGCCCCTGCTTCGTCTCGACCCGCAGGGTTTGGGAATCTTCAAAGTAGCCGCGACCGGATACGACTTCAACCCCGCGCGACTTGGCGAGCTGCGCGATGCCGCCCGAAAGCTTCTGAATGACCGAAACTTTCCAGTCACGGAGCTTGGCGAGATCAATTTTGGGTTCCGAATAAGTGATGCCGCGGAGCGCGCCGGATTCACGGGTTTCGTCCATGAGTTTTGCGACATGCAAAAGCGCTTTGGAAGGAATGCAGCCGCGGTTCAGACAAACACCGCCGAGACGCTCATCCTGTTCGACGAGGATTACTTTTTTTCCCTGATCGGCGGCATAAAACGCGGCGGCGTATCCGCCGGGACCCGCGCCAAGTACGAGCAATTCGGCTTGAACGGTGTCCATGGTTAGACGCCCAGCTCTTTTTCGGTCAAACTTTGGATCGACTCAACGAGTGTGGTGATAAATCGAGCGGCGTCGGCGCCGTTGATCACCCGATGGTCGTACGAAACACCGATCGGAAGCATCATGCGCGCGACGATCTCGCTGCCCTTGACCTTATCGCTCGAGGTCCGAACCACCGGTTTCATCACGCCCTTGCCCAGCGCCAGGATCGCGACTTCGGGACGGTTGATGATCGGCGTGAAGAACGATCCGCCGATCCCGCCCAAATTCGAAATGGTAAAAGTGCCGCCTTTAAGATCGTCGGGGCTGACTTTACGGGCGCGGGTTTTTTCGGCGAGGTCGCCGAGTTCCTTCGAAAGTTCGGCAATGCCTTTTTTGTCCGCGTCCTTGATCACCGGCACGATCAGGCCGGCCTCGGTGTCCACGGCGACGCCCAGATGGATGTACTTCTTAAAAATAAGTTCTTCGGTCACTTCGTCCAAGCTGGTGTTGAAAATCGGATGGGCTTGGAGCGTTTTGACGACCGCTTTCAGAAGAAGTCCGGTCACGGTGAGTTTGACGCCGTTTTTTTCGATCTTCGGCGCGAGCTTTTTGCGGAGCGCCAACAAGTCGGTGATGTCGGCTTCGTCAAATTGCGTCACATGCGGGATGGTCTGCCAGGATTCCTGCATGCGCTGGGCGATGATCTTGTTGAGTGAGGTCAGAGGTTTTTTCTCAACCGTGCCCCACTTGGAAAAATCGATACTGATCTTGACCGGGCCGGCGGGCACCGCGCTCGGAACAGCAGCAGGCATCACTGCGCCCTGCGAAGCCGGGCGGTCTAAAAAGGACTGGAGTTGCTGAACATACGCGCGCAGGTCGCCCATCGAGATCCGACCGCCCGCTTCGGTTCCGCGCACGCGCGTCAAATCGATTCCCAAATCCATCGCCATGCGGCGGATGGTCGGTGATGCCGCGGGAGGAAATCCGGAAGCGGATTCGTAATGAAAGCTATCC
>JAGVCY010000189.1 GCA_020058965.1 Candidatus Omnitrophota bacterium
CGAGGAACAGCGTGCGATCGGCCGGGCGATGCGCCTTTTGGAGTTTTTTGGTTTGGAAAACAAGGCGCATGAGATGGCTCAGAACCTTCCCTACGGCCATCAGCGCAAACTCGAAATCGCCCGCGCGCTCGCGTCGGATCCCAAGCTGCTCCTGCTCGACGAACCCGCCGCTGGAATGAATCCCAAGGAAAAAGAAGCTCTCGTGCCGCTGATCCGCGCGATCCGCGACCGCGGCGTGACGCTCGTTCTCATCGAGCACGACATGAAGTTCACCATGCCGCTCTCCGACCGGGTGATCGTTCTCGACTACGGTAAAAAAATCGCCCACGGCACGCCGCGCGAAGTGCAATCCGATCCTCGCGTCATCGAGGCCTATTTGGGAAAAACGGAAACGGTATGATCCTCGAAGTCGAATCGCTCAATTCCGGTTACGGAAAAATTCAAGTTCTCAAGGACATCCGCCTGACCGTTCCGGCCGGCGGCATCGTCGCGTTGATCGGATCCAATGGCGCTGGTAAATCCACTTTTTTGATGACGCTGTCGGGGATCGTCAGACCCTGGTCGGGCGTCATCAGTTTTGAGGGCCAGCCGATTCACGGACTGTCCGCAGATGAGATCGTGCGGCGCGGTGTAGTGCAAGCGCCCGAAGGCCGCCGCGTCTTCGCCCGCATGACCGTGGAAGAAAATATGGATCTCGGCGCGTACACGCGTCCGCGCGGCGCGAATCTCGCGGCTGATAAGGAAGAACTTTTTACGCTGTTTCCAATTTTAAAAACACGGCGAAAGGGGCTGGCGGGAAATTTAAGCGGAGGCGAGCAGCAAATGCTGGCAATGGCCCGAGCGCTCATGGCACGGCCCAAGCTGCTTCTACTCGACGAACCCAGTCTGGGCCTCGCGCCCAAAATGGTCGAAGCCGTTTTCGCCCTGATTCGCCAAATCAACGCCCGCGGCATCACGGTGCTCCTCGTCGAGCAGAACGCCTACAAAGCCCTGCAAATCGCCCAAACGGCCTATGTGATTGAGAATGGCGTCAATGATTTGGAAGGCGCCGGAAGCGAATTATTAAAAAACCCGAAGGTAAAAGCCGCGTACCTGGGCGCGTAAAACGCGTCCTGCGTCAATACCGCTTAGTGACTCCCGCAGCCAACAAGTGGATCACGCCTGAATATTCCCCGTCCACGACCGCTCCGGCGGAAGTGCCCACCGAATTATCAATTTTGGATGGGCCCTTGTAAATGCCAGAGTAAGTGAGCGTCACATCATAGGTAGCGGCGCTGTACAAAAGACCGGCCGTCAAGCCATGGCGATCACCGTCCGGGATCACATTGCTGTAATTGGCCTTGTTCGCCGCCTGCTGATAATAAAATCCGCCCCCGAGCATCGTCCAGGTCGGATTGAGCTTGTAGGACGCGCCCAAGTGATAGGACCAGGAATCATTGTAATCTTGAGTCACCGCCCCCAAGGCATCCAGAATGGCGTTGGATTGGTCAAAGGTGACATGCAGGGTATCAAACGAGGACCAGCGCGTGTAAGTGGTATCGAATTCAAGGTCCAACTTGTCGGTCGCCCGGAGATGATAGCCGAAGGTCAAGGCGTCGGGAAATGTGAGATCGAAATCGGCGGAAGTCTTGAAGTTCGTTCCTCCAAAGGTTCCGGCGAGCACCCCTAGATTATCAACATTTATTTCGCCGCCATATTTGACACTGACCTGACTGCGGTAGGCGACACCGAGTGTCTGCCGCTCATCCAAGGTGATCAAGGCCCCCAGGTTCCACCCCATCCCCTGTCCGCGGGCGTCCAATTCGAATGGAGAATCATCAATGCCTGGAAAGCCGGATATCCCAGTCGCAATAAAAGCGGTGTTCAATTTTGCCACCTGCTTAAAAGTGGTGCTCATATAGGACATTCCCCCGCCGATCGATAATTGCGGCGAAACTTCATACGCCAAAGCCGCCGTGAAGTTGTTCGTCAATATTTCATTGAAGTAACCGGTGTACCTGAAGTTGCCGGTGCTGCTGTATTTGGTTGAAAGGCCGAAGGGCGAGTTCACGCCGACGCCCGCCGTGACATGCTTGAACGGAGTCTGGAACGAGGCGAACATCCCCGGCACGACCGCCGGCACCACGGCGGCGCTTTCGTCCACCCCGCCGTTGCTTCCTTTGTAGGTGTCAAAAACGGCGACGACGGTCGCGTTGCCGTTGAACTGCGTGCCCTTGAGCCGTGTCAATCCGGCCGGATTAAACATCAGCGTCGATGGATCCTGAGGGTCCGCCACGGCCGCGTTACCTTTAGCCAGCGCGAGCGCGCTGTCTGTCCCGATCTCGGACGAGGAGGAACCCAGGGCGAACGCCGAACCGACTCCCAACCACAAAACTCCAACGCTGGTCGTTAAAATCCTCACAGCGCGTCTTAATTTTGGCATGAACCCTCTCGTATTTAGCGGCATGACGACACGACATCAACCCGAGTGTGTTTAGATGTCATTATAGCATTTTAGTTACTTTTGTTTATTTTTAATAATAATAGTAAATAAAACATTGATAAACCGCGATATTTTTGTCAGAATGTTCCCATGTTGCAAAATTTGTTTTCTGACCGTTCTCGAAGATCCCTGCCCGCCGAGGTTCTGCGGCGTTACAAATCCAGCGCGGATGACATTCTGGCCTTTAGACTCCGTATTATCGCGCTGTGCGGTTCCGTGCTCTTCATGGGATTTATTTATGAGGATCGGCTTCTGTTCCCGACCGAACTCATTCTCCCCTTGGTCAAGATGCGCGTGTTGGTCTGCCTCATCCTCCTCTCATGCTTCACGGTCACGCTCATCAAGCGGTTCAGAAACCATATCGTGTGGGTGGCCGATCTGGCCTGCATCAGCACCATCGCCGGCGTCTGCTATGTCGTTTACCTCACGGACGGGGTCAACAGCGCATACTACAAGGACGGCTTCACCGTGGTCTTTTTGGCGCTGCTGATCGGCAACAGTTTTTATTACAAGCACCAGTTGATGGCCGGTCTCGTCAGCGTCCTGCTCTACACGGCCGCGGTCCGCGGAAGCGCCGTCCCTTTTGACGCGGCCAAATACTCGTACTCGATCTACATCATTGGATCGGTCGTGTTCTTTGTCGCCCTCATGGTGCGGCTTTACGAAATGGAGCATTTTTACGGCTTTGCCCGGAACGAAGCGCTCACGCAAAGCGAAAACAACTTGACCGACGCCAACAAGAAATTGGAGGTTTTGTTTCGTAACGCCGAAGAGATGTCCAAGATCGACGATCTGACAAAAATTTATAATCGGCGTCATTTTTTTGATGTGTTGAACGGAAAAATTGAATCTTGCGCCAAAGAAGGCGTGTTTTTTTACGTCGTCATTTTTGATATCGACCATTTTAAAAAAATCAACGATACCCACGGTCATCTCGCCGGCGATAAGGTCATCAAGCTCGTCGCCGAAGCCGTCAGTTCCAATATGCGGCCAAAAAGTTATATTGGGCGGTATGGGGGTGATGAGTTCTTGATCATCATCGACAAGGCGGATCAGGAAGTTTTTTTAAAACGGGTCGGCCGTTTGCAGGAGATGATCGGGGGGATCAAATTCACCACCGGCGATCAACCCATCAAGATCTCAATGACCGTCGGCGCGGTCCGTGTGAACCCCGGTCAGTATCGCAGCGCGGAGCGGGTGGTTGAGGCGGCGGATATGGCACTGATCGAGGCCAAGCGTCGGTGTCGGGGGACGATCAATTTATTGGAATAGTTATTGACGGGACGCGGTCTTCGTCGCGGCCAGGACGGCGGTTACGGCTTCATAGAGCAGCCGGCCGGCAAGGCCGAGCAGGATGACGGCAACAAGGCCGATGAGGTCGAAGACCCGAGGAGACGCAAAAAGCTTGGCAAAAAACGGAATGACCAGGAGCGCGAGCGACCAAACAGTCATGATGAACATAAACACCATCGGGATCGCGCTCACCCACCAGGCCTTTTTAGTTTTCCATAGCCATACGGACAGCACCATCAGCGTCAGCGCCGCCAAGAGCTGATTCGAAGTTCCAAAAATCGTCCAAAAAACCTTCCACGCGGGAACCGTTTTGCCGGCCGCGTCCGTGATCCGTATCGACACGCAGACGGCCGGCACCGCCAAACT
This sequence comes from Candidatus Omnitrophota bacterium, assembly GCA_020058965.1. GTDB lineage: Bacteria > Omnitrophota > Gorgyraeia > 2-02-FULL-51-18 > JAGOUK01 > JAGOUK01. The sequence goes on from JAGVCY010000189.1 coordinate 4,142, forward strand.
CAGAGCCGTCGCCAACAATCGCCCGCCCTTCCCCTTCCACCCGGTCAGCTCCTCCAGCAAATACCGCGCCAGGCGCGTCGCGACATCCAGTGTGTCATAAATGAAGGTCGTGAAGGCCAGCAGGACAAACGAACGAGCCAGGTCGCGCGGAATCCCAAAATGTTGAACGAACCGACCTAGGCCATCCGCATAAATTCGGTCCGGCGACGCGTGTGTCAGATCGGACCCGCGCGCTAACACCATCACCGTCGACAGAGCGACCACCGCCACAAGCCCTTCCAACAGCATCCCGCCATAGCCCACCGCGCGGCAATCGGACTCCTTGTTGATCTGCTTGGAAGTGGTGCCCGAACAAACAATGCCATGAAAACCCGAACACGCGCCGCATGCGACCGTCACAAACAACATGGGAAAAAGTATCATCCCGTTGGAACTGGTCCAACCGATGAACGCCGGATACTGGATCGCCTCGCCGCCTAAAAAAAGTCCGACGATCCCGAATGCCAGTGTCAGGTAAAGAAAAAATCCGCCTAGATACCCACGCGGCTGCAGCAAAAGCCAAACAGGCAGAACCGACGCGATGAGGCAGTACCCCAACAACAGAAGATTCCAGATCTGCTGCGGCGCAAGTCCAAAAATAGACGGAAGGACGATCGGAATCGTGTGACCAAAAACAACGGACAACACGACGAGCGCCAAGAAAAACACGGTTGCGGGCAGGAGCGGTATTTTGAGCTTGAGCGCGATGCCCATCGCGAGGCCGATCACGAGATAAAGGACCGATGACGTCGCCACGCCGCCGCCAAGCTCCGGATCGACGAACGAACTCGAAGTCAAATCGGTAAACGCGGTGATCACATAAATGAGAGACAGCCAAACGAAGATCAGGAAAAAAATATAGCCCTGCCGGCCCAAATACCGCTTCACCAGATCGACCAGCGTGGAAGCACCGTGCTTCACCGACCCAGTCAAACTTGCGAAATCATGCATCGCCCCAATAAAGATCGACCCCAGCACAATCCAAATCAAAACCGGCAGCCACCCAAACCAAAGTCCCGCCAAGATCGGACCCACGATCGGCCCCGCCGCCGCGATCGCCGAAAAATGCTGTCCTAGTAGAAATCCACGAGAGGTGGGAATAAAATCAACGCCATCACTTTTTTTATGCGCCGGCGTAGCACACGCATCATCCAGTCCGGTCACCCGCCCCAAAAACCGCCCATAAGTCCTGTAAGCAATAAAAAATATCACGCATACAATCAACGCAGGTATGAAAAGCGGCATAAAACTCTCCAAATGAAGCATCATCCGCTAGAGAATCTCAGGGGGTCTGCGTAGCGCTTCTGGAAGGCGTTCGGCGTCCCCGCCGACGCCGTACAGGGAGCCGGCGCGTCTCGTCTTAGACAACGCGCCGGCGGCTCTGCGCGAAGCAGACTCCCTGAGGTTCTCTAGCGGATGAGCGCGAACTTGATGATGACGCTTACAAACACCACCGACACCATCGCCATCAATTTCAGCAGAATATTGATGCTCGGTCCGGAAGTATCCTTCAGCGGATCGCCAACGGTATCGCCCACGACGGTCGCCTTGTGCGCGTCCGAGCCCTTGCCGCCGAAGTGTCCCGCTTCAATATGTTTCTTGGCATTGTCCCAGGCGCCGCCGGCATTGGCCATGAACACCGCCAGCGCGAACCCGGACACCAGCGCGCCCATCAGCAGTCCGATCACGCCTTCGACATTGAACAATAGCCCGATCACCAGCGGAAACACGACCGCGATCGCGGCCGGAAGTATCATTTCTTTTTGCGCGGCTTCCGTACAAAGACTGACGCAGGTCGTGTAATCCGGCTTGGCGGTGCCTTCCATCAATCCCTTGATCTCTCTAAATTGTCTGCGCACTTCGTGCACGATGGACTGGGCGGCGCGCCCCACGGCCTTCATCGTCACAGCGGCAAATAAAAACGGCAGCATGCCGCCGATCAAAAGACCAATAATGATCCTGGGATCCATCAAGTCGAGCTGAACCGTGTGACCCAACCGTTCCGCGTCGGTCTTGTACGCCGCGATCAGCGCGAGCACCGTCAGAGCGGCCGACCCGATCGCCAGACCCTTACCGGTCGCCGCGGTCGTGTTGCCGAGCGCGTCGAGCGCGTCCGTGCGTTCGCGGACTTCAGGTTTTTGGTGCGACATCTGAGCAATGCCGCCCGCGTTGTCCGCGATAGGGCCATACGAGTCGGTCGCCAGTGTGATCCCAAGCGTGCTGAGCATGCCGACCGCCGCGATGCCAATGCCATAAAGTCCCAAATGATAATTTTGAAGACCGCCTGCCGACCAAAAAGCCGTCCAAATTCCTACAGCGACCGCCAGAATAACCACCAGCGTCGACATCATCCCGACTCCGAGGCCGTTGATCACAACGGTCGCCGCGCCCGTAAGCGAACTCCGCGCGATCGACTGCGTCGGCTTGTAACAATCCGAAGTAAAATATTCCGTCGCCATGCCGATCACGATGCCCGTCACAAGACCCACCAGCACCGAACCGTAAATTCCGCGGTATTCAGGCCCGAGCACCGCGACGATCACGAAGTAGGAACCGACGGCAACAACCCCCGCCGTAAAAAATATTCCTCGGCGCATGGAGGACAAAAGTCCCTTTTGGTCTGCGCCTTCCTTGGTCTGGATCAAAAAAGTTCCGGCAATGGACGCTAAAATACCGAGCGATGCAAGCACCATCGGCAGAACCACACCCGCGGTTCCAAGCCCGGCCGCCACCGCCAGCACGATCGTCCCGACCATGCCCTCGACATACGACCCGTACAAATCTCCGCCCATGCCCGCGACATCTCCGACATTGTCACCAACATTGTCCGCGATCACGGCCGGATTGCGCGGATCATCCTCAGGAATCCCCGCCTCAACCTTGCCAACCAGGTCCGCGCCGACATCCGCCGCTTTGGTAAAGATACCGCCGCCCACACGCGCAAAAAGTTCCTGAATCGACGCGCCCATCCCGAACGACAGCATCGCGCTGGCGATGATCTCGATCCGTTTATGCGATTCCAATGCGGCGTAGTAGTGATCCAGGAAAAAATACCAACAGGCCAGATCCAACAAACCAAAACCCACCACCACAAAACCCATCACCGCTCCGCCGCTGAACGCCACCCGCAGCGCCTGGTTCAAGCTCTTAGTCGCGGCAAACGCCGTGCGCCCGTTGGCGCGGATCGCGACCTGCATACCGACAAAACCTGACAACCCCGAGCAAAGTCCGCCCGTCAAAAACGCGTACGGCACGAAGATCGACACAAAACCCATTTTTGAAAGGATAAAAAATCCCACGAACGCCACCGCGAAAAAAATCGTCACCACGGTGTACTGCTTTTTCATGTACGCGTTGGCACCTTCGGCGATGGCCTTCTGAATTTCGATGATGGCCGGCGTGCCCTTGGGCGCGCTCATGACTCTAAAAACGAGCCAGATCGCGAAGATCAGCGAAACACAAGCGCTTACCGGTACTACCCAAAACCAATCCTGCATGATTGTTCCTTCCTTAATGTGCGCTATGAGATTTTTCGTTGTGAGCAGTGTCTTTTTTGACGGGCCAAATCATCGAAGC